>JBATMM010000264.1:0-7342 GCA_049289835.1 Saprospiraceae bacterium
TCCTTTTCTGTAAATGCGGGGACGGCGTAATCCACAAGACTTATGATCTGCGAACTGATACTCCCGAATTTTGATGGAGATAGTTCTCCCGAACGATTGGCCGAAGTGGAGACTAAGGGACGTTGATAAGCTACTATCAAATCATGACAAAATCCTGATTTGACAAGTCTGACCCCTAAGCTTCCATCTTTAGCTGCCAGGTGGAGGTATTCTTTTTTCGCCTGCGGATAAATAACAGTAAGCGGACGTTCATGAAAATGCAGAAGTGTATCAATCCTGGGATGTACAGAAGTAACGACTGAATAGAGCTGTTCAAGATCTGAAACAAGGATGATTAATGGTTTCTGACTTTCACGACCCTTGATATCATTTACTTTTTCGACAGCACTTTGGATTGATGCATCGCAGCCGATTCCCCAGATGGTGTCAGCAGGATAAAGTAAAACTCCACCCTGCTTAAGGATGATTATAGCCTGATCGATAACCTTTTGGATGTGATCGTGGTACATGAAGATGATAATTACGATAATTTAGCCTGATATACAGTATACGTCATCTTCTTTTGGGGGGGTGAGACGTATAAAAACTGAGAAATAAACGTTAAAAGTAGACGCGAATTACCTATCGGGCGTATCTTTTCATTGCATATGCATTCACCTTACCGTCATATCATGCGTCGTACGATCATTTGTTTAGTCTTGTTTATGAGTTTGGGGAATGTTCTGAATGCAAGGCATATCGTCGGCGGGGAAATTTACTATGAATGTATGGGGCCAGGAAATATGCCCAATACCCGCAATTACAAGCTTACCATGAAGGTTTACAGAGATTGTGCAGGTATGGGGGCTGAATTTGACAACCCTGCTCAAATAGGCATTTATTCCTTTATTAACGGTTCCTATCAATTTGTGATGGAACGAGATATCCAGCATGACGCGGTTGAAGAATTGACATTTGTTGAAAATCCCTGCCTCATTTTACCTACAGGTGTCTGCGTACAACAAACTTCTTATGTTATCAATCTTACCAATATGCCCATCATTGCGGGCTCATACATAGCCTCATGGCAGCGTTGTTGTAGAAATAATACGATCAATAACATTATCGCTCCGAATAACACCGGTGCAACTTATACAATTGAAATAACAGAAGAAGCGCAACGCACTTGTAATAATGGCCCCCGATTTACAAGCTTTCCTCCGATAGGAATATGTGTCAATGATCCGATCAATTTTGATCACTCAGCTACGGATAAAGAAGGTGACGACATCGTCTACGAATTTTGTGCTCCTTTACAGGGTGGTGGACCTCTGGGTGTGAATAATCCAAATCAGCAACGTCTATGTGAAGGAATTACACCAGATCCTCAAAATTGTCTTCCACCTTACGTCGATGTAATCTTTAATGCTCCAAACTATTCTGCTGTCAATCCTTTAGGAACGAATTCTTCCATAAACATTAATCCACTCACAGGACTGATATCGGGCACACCTACTTTGACAGGACAGTTTGTAGTGGGGGTTTGTGTAAAAGAATTCCGGAATGGAGTACTTCTTAGTATCCTGCGCAGAGATTTTCAATTTAATGTTGTCAATTGCGAATCCTCTGTGAGTGCTGGTATTCATTCCGATGCTGTAGTCAATGGCAAAGAGTTTATCCTCAATTCATGCGGCAACAACACAGTTACGTTTGAGAATGAAAGTACTATCGAACAATTCATCAAAACGTATAAATGGTCTTTTGATATCAATGGAAATACTGTTGAAAAGAATATCAAGGATGCCACATATACTTTTCCCGGCATTGGTAATTACAAAGGGACTATGATCGTCAATGAAGGACTGCCGTGCGGTGATACAGCCTACATCAATGTCAATGTCTTTCCGGCGATTGATGCTGATTTTGAATTTACGTACGATACGTGTATTGGTGGCCCTGTCAGTTTCAGAGATATGTCCGTAACTAAAGCTCAAAACCTGACCGGCTGGGATTGGAATTTTGGAGATACAGAAATAAGTACTGACCGTAATCCAAACCACCTCTATCAGAAGCCAGGGCTTCTCCCTGTGACACTTATAGCCATGGATAATAATCAATGCAGAGACACCATGGTCAAGAAAATAAGTTATTTCCCTGTGCCGCCGCTTATCATTATTAAGCCAACGAGATATGTCGCCTGTGTACCCGCCAGTATCTTTTTCAACAACCTGTCGGTACCTATTGATGACACTTATAAGATCTTTTGGGATTTTGGTGATGGAGAGACCGCTGATGAGATCAGTCCGACACACGAGTTCAAAACTGAAGGGACATTTTCAATAAAAGTGGAAATCACCTCACCGATAGGATGCTATACAAGTGATGTGTTTCCCAACCTTATCACGATGGAGCCTTCTCCTGTGGCAGACTTTATTTATACACCGGAAGTCATCAACAGCCTTAATGCTACCGCTGTATTTACAGATTTATCTACTGGCGCAAATGGGTGGTACTGGGATTTTGGCGGACAGGGAAGATCATTCCTCAGGAATCCGACATATACATTCCTTGATACGGGTCTGACAAGTATAAAAGAGGTGGTTTTCCATCCTAATGGCTGCACGGATACACTTATCAAAACTATTGACATTGAACCTGTTGTCCAGTTCTTCTTACCAAATGCCTTTACACCAAATTATGACGGAAAGAATGAGGTTTATAAGCCTGCAGGATTAGCTGATGGCGTTCAATCCTATTCATTGACCATTTGGAGCAGATGGGGTGAAAGTCTGTTTGAAACCTCTGATCCTGAAGATGGATGGAATGGCAGAAAAAACAATACCGGGCAGGAAATGCCTATCGGAGTCTATCTATGTGTTCTCCGATACGAGGATGCCCGAAACCGTCCTCACGAACTGCGTGAATTTGTGACACTGGTGAGATAATTGAAAAATAATGAGGTGATATGAAGAATAGTAGAAAAAGATATACCTTTGTCGCTCTTTTTCAAGAAAGTCAGACAAGCATTATTAACCATGGATCTTATTAAGCTAGTTCATCAGCAACTAAATACTCAACCAACTTTCCCTGAATTCAAAGCCGGAGACAGCATCACCGTATCCTACAAGATCATTGAAGGTGCTAAAGAGCGTATCCAGGATTTTAAAGGAGATGTTCTTCAGATGAGAGGAGAAGGCGCAGGTAAAACCTTTACGGTACGCAAGATTTCAAATGGTGTAGGTGTTGAACGTATTTTTCCTTTCAGTTCACCTAACATTGTTGAAATCAAGGTACTTAAGAAAGGAAAAGTCCGCAGAGCCAAGTTGTTTTACCTCCGTAACCTGGTAGGTAAGAAAGCCAAAATCAAGGAAAGAAAGGCCTTTTCTTAACCCCTAATTTTGCTAAATGCTTCAACAGCCAAACTCAACCCTGGCTGTCATTCCCCGACCTCTAAAATGGCCTGATTCCGGATTTGCTCTTCAGCTTATTCTTTATCATTTTATCAACCCATCGGACCGGCAATATTTGAATAAGCCTGAATTTCCATGCTTTAGCTCTTACCAGGTATCGGGTTCTGACTTTTTTATCTCGAACTGATTTTAGAATGCGGTCTGCGACGATATCTACAGGAAGTCCACGGCTAATGTTGTCATCGATCAGTTTTTCTCTGAATGAAATAATGGAATCATATTCAGGTCCTGAATAAGGATCGGATTCTTTTGCTTTTTCCCAGATGGGTGTGATGATATTTCCCGGTTCAATGATGACTACCTGGATATCATACATGTATAATTCCCGTCTCAGGCTATCGCTTAAAGCTTCAAGAGCAAATTTTGATGCGGCATAAGGTCCGATAAAAGGACTCGCGAATAACCCCGAAACACTACTGATATTGATGATTCTACGTGGATGTTTGTCTATTGAAGCAGGATCATTCTTCAGAAGATCGAAAAACACCTGAGTGATCCTGATTACACCCAATACATTGACATCTAATTGGTGTCGCCACTGTTCAATCGGAATATAAAGGATTGCACCGGCCACAACGATACCTGCATTATTGACGATGGCTATAAGTGCGTCATTACCGATGATCTCTTTTGCTTTTTCTTTCGCTTTCTGAATACATATCTCATTCACCACATCCAGAATAAGGTAATGAATTTTAGTACCATATGTAGCTTCAAGTCGTAATCCGTCCGCATCAGTCCGTACACCCGCCAAAACCTCATAATTTTTTTCTACCAATGATTTACATGCGGCCTCACCTATACCGGAAGATGCTCCGGTCACCAAAACAAAATGTTTCATCCATCAAAGTTGAGAAAATGAAGTAATCCCGTATAACATCTTACTGATATTTGTGTTATTGGATACTTCAATGCTTCCTACATGGCGACTAGAATCATTTTCCTTTCTCTTATCTTATTGCTGATTGATCTTTTTGCTTTTCAGGCTTTCAGGTACATCCTGGGTTCATCAGGCAAGACCATAAGGATCATCACCTATGCGATTTATTGGTCAGTCCCGTTGATAACGATTGCGTTTCTGGTAACAGCTGTGACAGGGTGGAGTGACCATTTGCCCAATACGTTTAAAGTCATTCTCAGAGCACTGATCTTCATTTTATATTTTTCCAAATTGCTGATCGCACTTATGATCCTGATCGATGATTTGCGCAGGCTCATTTTTGGAGCATTAAATCTGGGGTTTAAAGATCACTGGAGCCTTTCCACCGTAAGGTCGCGATGGATGCCTTATGCCGGTCTTATCCTGGGTGCCATTCCGGCGATCAGCCTGATCTATGGAATGTCCGGAAATGCATACAGATACAAACTATGGAAGACCCGACTAAACATCAAAGGACTACATCCTGATCTTTCAGGTTTTAAGATCATCCAGATATCCGACATACATTCAGGCAGCTTCTTATTGAAAGAGCCGGTCGAACACAGTATAAAAATGATCAATGATCAAAAGCCGGACATTGTATTTTTTACCGGCGACCTGATCAATGCATTGGCCTCCGAAATGGAACCCTTTCTTGAAATGTTTAGTAAGATCCAGGCACCTTTGGGCGTTTATTCCATACTGGGCAATCATGACTATGGGGATTATCATCCATGGAGTAATGTGGAAGACAAGCATAAAAATTTTGAAGACCTGAAACAAATGCACCTTAGGCTGGGATGGACATTATTACTCAACGAACATCGACAAATAGCGGTGAAAGATACATTGCTCAACATCATTGGGGTCGAAAATTACAGTTCTCATCCACGATTTCCAAAATACGGAGATCTCTCGAAGGCAACTACGGATCTGAATGGCGGATCATTCAACGTGCTTCTTTCCCATGATCCGTCACATTGGGATGATCAGGTGATCAAAGATTTTAAGCACATTGAACTTACACTTTCCGGTCATACGCATGGATTTCAGTTCGGTGTTGAAATACCAGGCTTCAAATGGAGTCCTATCCAATATGTCTATCCCAGGTGGTCAGGCTTATACCAGCAGAATGATCAATACCTTTATGTCAATCGTGGCCTTGGATATCTCGGATATCCCGGCAGAGTAGGAATTCTACCTGAAATCACTTTACTGACGCTGGAATCAGCTTAATTGTGTCGGTGAGCTTACAATTTGTACATTCGATCAGCTAAGTATTCATGAGAAATCTCAATATTGCCAGTGACCGGATTTCCTATTCAGTAATGCATACATTTTGTCTGCTCAGCACTGCTGTTTTGTTCCTTGTCTCTTGCAGACAGGGTGATACTTTTCAACAGGATGCCCTCATGGGCAAATGGGAAATCACGAAGGCGGAACGAAATGGAAGAGAAACGAATTATCTGCGGAGAGGATACTTTATTATCGACAGGGATATGATGACAATCAATATTACAGGGGCTGATGAAAAAGGTCCATACACCATGAATAGTAACAAATTGGTGATGGGGGATAAAAATTTTGAACTTGAGATTGTCAAAAACGATACCATGATCGTTAAATATTTAGCCGGTCCGAATAGCGAGTTTGTTTTTCATATGCTGAAAAAGAAAAAGGAGGATGTCAAATAGGATACTTTTATTGGCACTATTTATTTGCCCTCTGCTGCTGCATGGCACACCCGATGTAAGTCTGCAGATACAGCGATTCAGGTCAGGCTCTTCATCGTATATAGAAGTTTCAATTTACATCGTAGGTTCATCCCTGAAATGTGTACCGAATGACCCGTATGGGGTTGAGTACATGATCATCATCAAGGATGCGAATCAAAATATCATCAAAGGAGATCACTTCAGACTTTCGAACTCAGGATGTCCTGCAAAAGATCTGATCGATGTCAAACGATTCGGACTTGAGGAGGGAAAATATACACTTGAAGTTGAAATGAATGACATACTTGATTCACTCAATGTCATCAGCATCCGGCAGAGCACAGAGATATCTGCTGCAGCTTCTACATCCAAACTTTCTGATATTCAATTATTGTCAACAGTCCGCACAGAAGTGGATGGTAAAAGCCCTCTTGATAAAAGTGGACTTTATCTCGAACCACTCCCTTTCGGATATTATTACCCTTCACTTCATTTTCTGAATATGTATGTTGAAACGTACGATATGGATAAGCTCGAAGGCCAGCCATTCATACGATATACCATTAAGCCTTCTGCCGGTGATTTTCCATCACCGATTGTTGCCTACAGAAAAGTCAAAAAAGAAAGTGTCGCTGCAAATGTTTTCCAGCTGGATATCACTAAGCTTATCTCTGGTCCTTACACGATGGAAGCCATTTTATTCGATGGCAATAAACAGGAAGTGGCCAATCAGAATATTTCATTTTCGAGATATAACCCTGAAGGAGATTCCATCTACATCTCATCCGGAGCGATGGATCAGAATACGAGTTTTGTGACCCATATTCCAGAAGATTCAATTGATTATTATCTCAAAGCTCTGGCTCCTGTTGTCAATTCGGCTGATGTTGATATCATGAATACATTACTTGATAAAGGGAATACAAAAGCAAAACAATTTTTTATTCACCGATATTGGGCAGAGCAGGCAGGAAAGTATGCAGCACAGGCTTTCGATGCGTATATGAAAGTAGCCAGAGTGGTGGATGAAAATTACAGATCAGGATTTGGTTTTGGATTTGAAACGGACAGGGGACACGTTTTTTTGAAATATGGTAAACCCGATGATGTCATTACAGTGGAAGATGAACCAAGCGCACCACCTTATGAGATTTGGTTTTATACTTCATTCCCGTCTACGCATCAGAACAATGTGAGGTTCTTGTTTTATAATCCTTCATTATCAAGAAATGGATTTACGTTATTGCATTCTACAGCAA
>JBATMM010000265.1:0-4493 GCA_049289835.1 Saprospiraceae bacterium
TCAAAATCCCGATTCATATTTTAAATATCCCCTGAATTTTTATTTCCGGTCCCCTTTCAGGGGGTAGGGGGTACAACGGGCTTTTTCATAGCTTCGTAATCAATTGTAGAAAATAAAATGCAAAAACTAGTCGCCGTCATGTACACTGACATTGTTGGATATACATCCATCATGGAGGAGAATGATGCTTTGGCATTAAAACTCAATATCAAACACAAGAATGCTGTCGTTGAGTTGATTGAAGAATTTAATGGAGTGGTGCAGGAAGTCATCGGCGATGGAAGCCTGAGTTATTTTACTAGTGCTTCGGATTGTGTGCAGTGTGCGATCGCTTTGCAAAAAATATTTCTTGATGATCCTGTGGTTCCTGTTCGGATAGGTATACATATCGGTGAGATCCGAGGGGACAGCAGTCTTGTCTATGGTAATCCGCTCAATGTAGCCTCACGGATTGAATCGATTGCAATAGCAGGTTCAGTCCTGCTGTCAAGAAATGTGCTGGACAGCATATCGAATAAAAGCGAATTTTCATTTGAATCGCTCGGGAGTTATGCATTTAAAAATGTTGAGAAACCCATTGAGATCTATGCAATTTCAAATGATGGACTGAAAGTACCTGACAGAGAACTTGTATCCGGTAAACTAAAGATCCTGGAACGCACGGATATTATTGTATTTGATGAATGGGATGATCAGGAATTGGTGCGTCGACTTCCTGATGCTAAGCGGATTTGCCAACAGGCAGTGTGCAGTTATGGTTTTATCAATTACAATTATAGTAAGCTTCGTTCTTTTATTCAGAAAGGTGGAAAATTTGAATGCATCATGATCCATCCTGAAAGTAAAGCATTGCTTGTCTCCCCTGAACGGCAGGCAGGAGCAGCTTCAGATATCGCTTACGTACAGGGACAATTGCAACTGGCATTTCATAAGTTGAAACCGCTTTCGTCAGGTGTGACATTTAAAGTCACCCATCATCTTCCTGATCCGATCATGACGTTTATTGATCCTGATTCAGAAGAGGGCGTACTGTTTATCACACTGACAGGTTTTCAAATGGATTTACATTCACGACCTAGTTTTGTGTTGCGCAAATCGACACATCGGAAATGGTTTATGTTTTATTATCAGAGTTTTAAGAATATGATGGAAAGCGGGGAGTCATACTCTGTCGACTTTGACAAGTCGTGGCAGGAGAATGTGGGAGCAGTGGGTAGTGAGACATGAGACATGAGACATGTGCTTCGACCAGCTGGGCTACAACTCAGCAACCGGCGTGAGATTTGAGTTTTTAATTTACGATAATTTACCAAATTTGCGGCAAAAGGCATGAACCGAGAGCCAATTTTTTAATTTGCGTTAATCAGCGAAATTTGTGGCAAGAAAACACAAGGGGCAATAGGCAAAACCGGGAAAGATTTTTCTTTGTGGCTTTGCGAGAAATTTAAGAAAAGTTACGTTTATGATTTTTAAATAGAACAGGGTGTAGGATTAAGAATTTTATTTTTCTTTAGAGCATTGGATATAAATCATCCTTTGTATTGACCTCGGTCATACCTGGCTATCACGATTGTTTACATTTTTAACATAGGATTGATTTCATGCTGAAAACAATTCACTAAAATTCTTGTCTTAAATAGATAAATCAGCGTGAAGTAAAAATTATGTAAACATTAATCACTTTCGCCATGAATAATGAAGTAAATAGTGCAAAAGAAAATAATGGTATTCACGACCGTTTTATTTTAGTCCCTGTCGACTTCACACAGGAAAGTGTTCACGCGCTACGTTATGCCCGCATGCTGGCCACGCATATGGGGATGGGTATCACTGTAGCTTACATACATCAACCTTTATTTGACGCCGTGACAGATAGTGCTTTCGATGTTGATATGATGAATAGAAATCGCGAGCGACTCGAGGAAATGATGATTGAGGTTGGATGGGGTCAGGGCAAAGCAGGAAAACACGTGCCGGTAGACACTCATTTTGACACCGGGGATATCAAGTCCCAATTGTCTCATTTGCTGGAGAATGATAAATATGAATTCGTGGTCATGAGCACCAAAGCAGAAGATTCAATGATAAAGCGTGTGTTTGGATCTGTCTCATTAAAAATCAGCAGGTCCGTCTCCAAACCTGTGATCGTTATCCCACCTGGTGCACCGGTAAAATTTCCGGAGAAAATTGTAGTCGGATTGACGGAGGAATTGTTGCACGAGAATGCGCTGACGTATATACTTGATTTAGTCTCTCATCATCACATGACGGCTGATTTCATTTTTGCGACTAATGATGACAAGCAATTCACATTTTTGAAAGATAGTCTGAATGAAAAACTGATCCTTCTTCATAAAGAGATAAAAGGAATAAATATTAAGTCAGTTCCGTATGTGGGAGAAGCGATTCACGAAGCAATAGCAGAGTATGCTTCTAAAGTTCATGCAGGTTTACTTGTCTTAGTGACAAAACACAGGAATTTTATAGAAGGACTGGGTCACACAAGTGTTTCAAAGAAATCTTTGCTCCACCCTGAATTGCCGGTTATGATACTACATGCTCCTGATGATGAATTAGGTGTGATAGGTCAATTGTATGATGTCATCAAGGAAGGATAAATAGATATCCTATTGGTATTGTATATAGACAGGTGCCGGGCAGAGAGAAAGTACATCTGACGGCTTCATGACTTCAGGATATTTTTTATCTTCTGTATCATTTTCATAGAATATTTTAAAGCCGGTGAATTGTACAGGTTCTTTTTCAATACAAAGATTGTATGTACTTATTTTCTTTGCAGGGAATCCGAAGCCATCCATGTCCATGACAATCTGGACATCCGGTAAAGTTTTTATATTCTTATAATTCGTCAGCATGCTTTTCGTAAATCGATGGACGATCAGGATTTTTGGCGGAAGATGATATTCTGATACAAGTTGTGAGAGATATTCAGCAGCATAGTTGATATCCGTTGCGTCGAAAGTACCTATAGAGCTTGAGGGGACTTTACCATTTTTCATTGAAAACTCAGGATCAATACCCAGATGGACATCAGGCATTGACAGATATTTTTCAAGTTGTGGAATTTCTTCCTGCAGTGTGCTGTGCCCAACCTGAATATCGAGAAAAACGATAGCATCAATTTTCTTCGCCATTTCCAGGATTTTATCGATCTGTGTGAATGGCATGCGTAATCTGTATTTACCTCCTGCACCCGGGCCTGCCTGAGCCGTGACAGCGATGTAATGTAAGGCAGGTATCACAGGAGTTAGAGTGTCTGCTTCCTCCCATTTATGTACTTCTTTCTGAAGTTCTGTCAGCATCTGGTCCTGAGGTAGTGCGCCAAGGATGCCCATGCCCTTTGAATAAAGATTACCATAAAAAGCTACTATTCTGTTGAATGGAAGTAAAGCACCCGCCGATGGCAATTCTGTTTTAACTGGCCAGCGGTCTGTTGGAATCTGATGGACTAAATCAAGTAATTTTTTTTGGTATAAAGCAGTATCAAGGGCAACAGGAACAGGTATTGAGATAGATTGAAGAACAAATTCCTTCGTGGTGTCCTTATCTGAATGCGTATTCGTGTCTGTATTTGGTACATTTTGACAGGCAAAAAAGAGAAAGGCAAGAGAGGTGAATCTGAAGATCTTCATTTAATGAAATTATTGTCCTGATAAAACCATACTCCGTGGATCTAAAATCCATGAACATTGAAAACTGATGAATATCATGAAGGGAGTTGATGTCTATCAATGAGTGTGAAGATATTTGAAATTAATTTACCACAGCAATCATCAATGACAAAGTATCATTTCTATGCCATTTGCCATTGAATGAAATCAAATAGCTTTCTAGAAAAATAATAATGATAGGAATTCTGACAGATGCAGCCATGGATGAGGTGCTGAAGGACAATGTCCTGGGTCGCATCGGATGCCATGAGGGCAACAAAACATATATTGTCCCCATCAACTATGCATATGATGGAAAATCGATCATCGCGCATTCAGCCGAAGGTTTGAAAATCGAGATGATGAGAAAGAATCCACTGGTGTGTTTTGAAGTTGACCAGATGAAGAGTTTTACGGACTGGAGGAGTGTGATTGTGTGGGGGCGATATGAGGAGTTGACAGACGAAGACGATCATCATGCCGCCATGAAATTGTTTGTGGACAGAATGATGCATCTTCGTTTGAGCGAAACGGCTACACCCCAAACTGTAGAAAGGACATCAGAACGCAGACATATTTCAGGCCGGATCAAATCGGTTGTATTCCGGATTGTGATTACGGAGAAGACGGGGAGGTTTGAGAAGGAGTGAGAGAAGTGTGCTTCGACCAGCTAAACTCATCCTTGTGCTACAGCTCAGCAACCGAGAGTGAGAGAGTGCAAATTACAATCATTTGAGTGATGAAATAATCCCTTTCAAAAATGCATCATCATCCAAATAATTTTGTGATGAACTCAGCTTCACTATCACAAGATCAAGTGAT
>JBATMM010000266.1:0-5708 GCA_049289835.1 Saprospiraceae bacterium
ATAACGAATAACGAATAACGAATAACGAATAACGAATAACGAATAACGAATAACGAATAACGAATAACGAATAACGAATAACGAATAACGAATTTTTTAAATTTTTGCAAAGCAAAAATTTAAAAACCAAATTGTTCGGCGTAGGTTTACCTACGTCGTGGTGTCTGCAAGGCTGCGCCTTGCTATCGTAATCATGAATCGCAAAACAGAGTTTTGCAAACGCACAGACGTAGGCACAGCCTACGCCTAACAATATCTAAAATCGAAAGTCCCTACAAACCCTGCGGCTCTGCAAAAATAAAATCATCCATCACCGATACATCTACACTTCCTCCATCATCCGGACCTAATGCAGAATTGCCATATTCAATCCGGATATGATGTACGATGGGGGCATCAAATAAAACACCAAGAAAGACATGGCCATTATTCAGCGCAGGCGTCCCATACGTACCCAATGATTTATCATTAATATCAAAAAACTCAAAGGCTGCATTTTCATCACGGTCGACATCAATATACACAGCTCCAAATCCCCTGATCACAGCAGGAGTGGATGTACCCGGAACATAAAAACGGATATCTGCAATATTACTTCCTACAGGCGAAAAAATCCGTTCGGCACTGAAAGGTGGAAATGTAGTGACATAGCCTGGATTAATATTACCAAAAGAAGGAAGTGTCCCTGTTGGATTGTTTGAATCTGCACTGACCATAAGGCCTGTCCCTGGCGTTGAGAATTCTATACCGCGTGTAAGATGATAAGCAGGATTATTGAAAAAATCACTGACATAAAAATTCGGCGCAGCTATGCTATCCGGAATACCATCCCAGTTTAATTCGCGGCGGCCTGTTGACTGAGAGCCGGAAGCATTTCCATTATTGTTTCCAAGCATGTTTCGGAATTCATCTATTGTTGACGTTATGCTTCCTGATGCTTTTAGCACGGTAGGCTTGTTTTCGTCTTTTGTACATGAAAATAAGAAAATGCTAAGTGTAGAAATTACACAGGCCTGAAAAATAATTTTGTTGATCATTGTAGTTGAGTTTTTATAATTGGTTATGGAATATAGATTTATACAACATGAAATATTTTATCATCAAACCATGTTGAGCGTCGGTTGACCGACGTTCTGGTGTCGGCAAATTTTAATTTGCGAGATAGATTTCGATACGCAAAGCAAAGCTTTGAACACGCCAAAACGTCGGTCAACCGACGCTTAACATTTAATTAATTTTAATTGCAAGCATGCTTGCAATAAAATTAAGTTTGTTCGGCGTAGGTTTACCTACGTCGTGGCGTCTGCAAGGCTGTGCCTTGCGAAAATGTTATTCATGCTTCATAGCCTGCTCCAATGCCATAAGCCGTGCTTCCAGATTCTGATTTGTATTTTTTAAATTCTGAATCTCCAACTCTTGCTCTTGCACAGCTTTCACTAACAGCGGCACAAATGATCCATACGCAATCGAATAATTATCCGTTTCATTTTCCGGTACATGCAAACCACTGAAAGTATAATTGATTTGATGACATGCTTCTTCCACTTCCTGTGCGAGGAAACCGGTTTGTTGTTTTTCAACACCTCTGTATTCATCCAATTGCTGCATTCTTTTTTGACGAAGACTATCAGGCATGTTTTGCATGATATGTTCATCGTATTTCCTGGTGTCAAATTGATAATTGACAGGTCGCAGTTTAGTGATCAGGGAAAGACCAGGAACATGTGCATCACTTATATTGTATTTGAATCTTGCATCAGAAGGGAAAGACCAATCCACCTGGCCTTCAATGACGGTGATTGAGGAATTCCCGATCCTGATTTTATTTATAGCTGTTGTAATGGCCGTATTCCCAATAGCTGTTGAATTGCTAAGATTGTCAAAACTCACATCGCTGTCTTTTCCCAGGCATGTATTACTACTACCGTTTATATTCGTATTACCGGCAGATAGCCCAAAAAATGAATTGCCATTTCCGATTGTATTATTAAAGCCAGCATCTTTGCCTACAAATACATTTGTCGTTCCGGTGGTATTATCGTTGCCAGAGCTTACGCCTATAAAAATATTGCCTGGCCCCGAGGTATTTACTCCTGAGAATGAACCAACACAGATATTATCCGAGCTGGTCAGACTGACTCCTGCATTGAATCCTATCAGGGTATTATTTATACTCGTTAAGTTTCCGCTTCCTGCTGCTGTACCAATGAATGTATTTTGATTTCCCGAAGTATTATTTAACCCTGACCCCTGCCCAACGAATGTATTTCCATTACCTGTTGTATTCGCTCTGCCGGCTTGTTTTCCAATAAATGTGCCTGAAAAAGCTGTTGTGTTTCCAAAGCCTGCTTCACTTCCCAGGAAAGTATTTCCGGCTCCTGTTGCGTTTGACGTTCCTGCACTTGATCCAACAAAGGTATTTTCACCGGCAGTAGTGTTCGTGAATCCGGCACCGTTTCCAATAAATGTGTTTGAATTTCCGGATGTATTGGAAAATCCGGCTACACCACCAAGAAAAGTATTGTTTGAAGCAGTATTGTTGAATCCTGCATCATAACCAACAAAAGTATTTGGTCCGGAATCTGTTGCATTACCACCGGCACCCCCTCCTACATACGTATTAAAATTACCAGACGTATTTAAGACACCAGCTCCCGTACCTAAGTAGGTATTGACAATCCCTGTCACATTTGAACCACCTGCATCTGTACCAAAAAAAGCATTGCTGCTGCCCGTGGTGTTGGCATCTCCGGCGTCATTTCCCATAAATGTATTTCCGAATCCCGTTGTATTAAATTTTCCCGAGTTTTTTCCTGCAAATGTGCATGAAGAAGCTGAAATGTTATTTAAACCAGACTCGCTTCCTATGAATGTATTTCCGGCCCCGGTTGAGTTTGATCCTCCGGCGCTCCATCCTACAAATGTATTTCCACTTGCTGTGGTGTTTAAAGCCCCCGCACTTTGTCCAATGAAGGTATTTGCATTCCCTGTAGTGTTCGTGAATCCTGTCACTTCTCCGACAAACGTATTATTACCGGCTGTATTGTTGAGCCCTGCATTGCTACCAATAAATGTATTTGATATTCCGCTTACGCCAATTCCACCCGCATTGTTTCCAAGGAATGTATTGAAAAAACCAGAGGAATTCAACTTTCCCGTTCCGGTTCCAATATACGTATTACCAAAACCTATCGTATTAGCTGAACCTGCATCATAACCAAAAAAAGAATTCCCATTGGCCGTCGTATTAGCAATACCCGCACCTTTTCCGACAAATGTATTCGCAGTACCAGTCGTATTCCCGCCACCCGCATCAAAGCCTATAAAAGTGTTATCAGCAGCTGTGGTATTGGCATCACCAGAACCATTTCCTATAAAAGTATTGGCACTGCCGGTTGTATTCCCAACGCCTGAATTATATCCCAAAAATGTGTTTGACAATCCAGTTGTATTTGCCTGACCCGAACTTTTACCTATGAATGTATTTTGATTTCCGGTACTATTTGTAAATCCTGATGCTGATCCTAAGAATACATTGTCCTGACCAGTAGTATTAGCAGTACCTGAATCAGTTCCAATAAATGAATTGTTGGATGCAGTTGTATTTGCACTTCCTGCATTTACCCCAACAAAAACATTTTTTGTTCCGGAAGTATTTAAGAGTCCGGAGCTAAGTCCGACAAAAGTGTTTTGAATTCCTGTAGAATTATTACCTCCTGAATTTGAACCAAGGAAAGTATTACTGCCCGCAGTTGTATTCTCATCTCCCGCACCTTTTCCAAGAAAAGTATTTCCGGATCCTGTGGTATTGCTTCCGCCTGCATCCGTTCCGACAAATGTATTGTTGCTGGCCGTGTTGACATCTCCAGATCCTGCTCCGATAAACGTGTTTGATGCTCCTGTACTATTCGCACCTCCTGCGTCTTTTCCGATGAATGTGTTATTGCTGGCAGTTGTATTGACATCACCTGCTCTTAATCCCAGAAATGTATTGGATTGTCCCGTCGTATTCGCCTGTCCTGCAAAATGACCGATAAAAATATTTCCTGATCTCACATTATTCTCACCGGCATTAGATCCGATCATAATATTTCTTGAAGCAGTATCTGTAAGGAATCCGGCCAGATTTCCGATGAGAACATTATTTGACCCTGTCAACATATTTTCTCCTGCACCTACACCGATTACTTCATTGGAACTTCCTGAAGTATTATTACTACCGGCTCCTGTCCCTAAGAAAACATTTTGCGTGCCGGTACCATTCGAAGCTCCGCTCGATGAACCAACAAATGTATTTTGCTGCCCGGTCGAATTCACACCGGTTTGATACCCGACAAACACATTGTCGCTGGAGGTGGTATTGATTTTCCCTGCCTCAGTACCTACATATGTATTTTGTGTACCGCTTGAATTTGATTTGCCTGCTTCAACACCCACAAATGTATTGTTGGATGCAGTAGACATTTCGCCGGATTTAAAACCGACAAATACATTGCCTGTTCCTACACTATTAAATTCTCCGGACAGCGAACCAATAAAAGTATTTCCTGATGCATTGTTTGAATTCCCTGCTCCATATCCAATCACCGTATTATCCGATCCGCTCACCAGATTTTCACTTGAACTGGTACCCATAGAAACATTCTGATCACCACTGGTGAGCGAGCCACCTGCAAAGGATCCTACTATCGTATTATTGAAAGCGGTTCCATCAACACTGTTACCCACATCTTCACCTATGTAAACTGAATTTTGTCCATCATATAATTGTAAAGACTTTGTATTAAAATATGCAATTTCATTTCCAGCCACTTTAAAATGAATAATATTCTCATTAGGCGTTCTTTCGACTTCTACTTTTGTATCCCCATCTGCATCTGAAAGTTCTTTAATATTTCCTGCAGCCAATGCAATCCATGACGAGCCATTCCAATAATTGTAAGCATTGGTCGTGGTATTATAGATCATCAGGCTTGTGGCAGGTGAGGCAATTGCATTACGTTGTAACGTGGTCATGCGGGGAATGAGCAAACCTTTTGTTGTACTAGTGACATCAAGCACGCTGCTGGCATGGGGTACTGCACCCGTGGTATTGATGGATACCTGTGCAAAAGAATTCATGGCGATGAAAAGCAAAGTGATGAGGATAGCAGATTTCATGATAAAATATTTAAAATGAAAAGAATAACAATCTCTCTTAAGATATTCATTTAATTATTTTCATAATTCGCCAATAGTCTCTTTATGGCTTCAATTTCAACTCTAATGGATTGAATTTCCTGCGCTGAAGATTGGGCGTTATAATTTTCTGATTTTAATGCCTCTATAGTTTGTTTCAAATTTTCGATTTCAGCCTGTTGCTCCTGCACAGCTTTGACTAACAGTGGCACAAATGATCCATACGCAATCGAATAATTATCCGTTTCATTTTCCGGTACATGCAAACCACTGAAAGTATAATTGATTTGATGACATGCTTCTTCCACTTCCTGTGCGAGGAAACCGGTTTGCTCCTTTTCTACTCCCCTGTATTGATCAAGTTCCTGCATGCGTTTTTGACGGGTACTATCCGGCATGTTTTGCATGATGTGGAAGTCAAACTTTCTGGTATCAAACTGATAGCGGACGGGATGTAATTTCGTGATGAAGGAGAGACCCGGAATGTGGGCATCACTGATATTGTATTTGAATCTTGCATCTGATGGGAA
>JBATMM010000267.1:0-2394 GCA_049289835.1 Saprospiraceae bacterium
ACTCATCCTTGTGCTACAGCTCAGTAACCGAATGTAAGACCGTAAGAAGATGGTGATAATGGGTCAATCACTTTTATCGTTCAGGGTTCTGATGAGTATGTCGTTCGGATACAGATTAAAAAGGATGTCATCACTGATTATGTATGCGACTCCCCCTACGATCAGGGACCGGTATGCAGGACTTTCCCCGTACAGTACCGATAGGTATCGTGAACAAACAAATGAAAATTCTTACATCAGGCTTTTGACCCCTGCTTACGGTTAGTTGATGTTAAGTCTACTTTCTTTTTGTCTGTGGAACTTTGGCCGTACTTCTCCCGGATAGCTTCCATTTGCTTCTCATATAAGCCTGGATTACCAGCGTGTAACCGACTCAATTCCTCACGTTGTTTACACATGAACGCTGCCGCATTGATTTTTCTTGTTTAGTTGTCATATACCCAATTATCACCCGTATTTATTTAATATTCGCGTACTAAAACCTCTGTAGGTATACCTAATTCCTCATGAAGCTTTCGAATCATGCCGAGCGTTAATTTTCTTTTTTTATTCAAAATTTCACTTACACGACTTTTAAGCCCCAGGGCATCTTCCAGATCTTTTTGTTTATAACCAAGCTGTTCCATTCGAAATTTAATGGCTTCAATCGGATCGGGAAAGTCTATAGGATTCTTTTCGAGTTCATAGTTGTCAATAAGCAGAGAAAGTAGCTCAAGTTCATCTCCCTCTTTTGAGTTCCTGGAGGCGTCAAAAATCAATTCCAATCGCTTGAGGGCTTTTTGATAGTCTCTTTCATTTTTTATTACTTTGTATTCCATAGCCATTAAATTTTTATTGCATTTATTTTATCGTATTGGTCGTGCGTGCCAATGAACCTGATCCAGACGATGCAAGCTCCCGATACGGGAACAAAAATAGCGTGCGTTTAGCAGGAAGTTACGAAGCTTGAAAAAGCCACCGCATTTTCCAATCCCTTCTTATCTTTTCCCCGCAATGCACGTAAGACCGTAAGACCGTAAGAGGGTAAGAAAGTAAGAGTGTAAGACCGTAAGAATGTAAGACAGTAAGACAGTAAGACCGTAAGAGAGTAAGAAAGTAAGAGTGTAAGAATGTAAGAAGATGACGGTGAAGGAGAAATGACTTTCGTCAGGAAATATTAATCCTTTTTACTTCGCGGTCTTTCAGCATCTGTTGGGGTAAATGGTCAAGGATCATTTCTTTCAGGAGTTTTAGCAACCTTGTTTTCGGAAATGTCTTTAACGAAATCAAGCTGATCTCTCTCACCGGTGCGGGTTTCCTAAAGTAGCGGAGCATATTTTTACCGGATTGGCTCATATCCAATGTAGCCAATTCGGGTAACAATGTGATACCACCGTTTTTGTGGACAAATCGTTTCAGCGTTTCAATACTTCCGGCGGCATAGTCCAGATGTTTTTCGATAGATGCATTTTTTTGCAATGCACACAGATTCATCACCTGGTTGCGGAGGCAATGTCCTTCTTCGAGGAGCCACATCCGGTTGACATCGATATCCGATGGGAGCAGATATTTCTTGTTGAAGATCTTTTCTTTGGGAGATACGTAGGCCACAAATTCTTCATTAAATAAAAATTCTTCTTTTATAGCCGGAACATGTAATGGGGTAGCAAGGATACCTGCATCCAGTGACCCATTGATAAGACCACGGACAATATTTTCTGTTGTCGATTCCTGAATGCTCAAACGGACACCCGGATATGTTTTTATAAAAGATTGTATGAATTGCGGCAACAAATAAGGAGCCAGCGTTGGGATGACGGCTAGTTTCAGATGTCCGCCGACGATCCCTTTTTCCTGATCTACTAATTGTCTTAAGGCTTCTGCTTCAGACAGAATTCTTTGAGCCTGTTGTATGATCAGCCGACCGGTTTCTGTAGTGGATATAGGGGCAGTTCGGATAAAGATCTGCGTGCCCAGTTCCTCTTCCAGCTTTCGGATCTGTATGCTCAGAGACGGCTGTGTCACATGACACCGTTCAGCAGCATCGCCGAAATGTTTGAGTGTATGGACTGCAAGAAGGTATTCCAGTTGGATTAAAGTCATGATAGTTTAAAGCTATGATAGTATAAATATAATTGTTTGAAACTATAGATGAGAAAAGATATCTTTGTCAAAGGCTTTAAAAGGCGAAGGCGATGCTTCGACCAGCTATACTCAACCTTGTGCTACAGCTCAGCAACCGGCTGAGGAGAAGTGTTGCAGGATTGAAATGTAGAGTAAGACTTCAGAGTTAGTGATTCTGTTGCAATGAAAAGATTCCGCTTACTTCGACTAGCGCTCAGCACACCGCCTATGGAGCTCTTAAATTTTTTGTTTACTTGTTATACAGATATTCCGCTCCTATGGAGCTTTAAT
>JBATMM010000268.1:0-7945 GCA_049289835.1 Saprospiraceae bacterium
AGACAGGGCAATATGGAACAAGTGAAGATGTACTATCTCCATTGCGTGAAAAACATGAAATCATTGATATCATCATTAATTATCGCGAGCTTACAAAATTAAAATCCACCTATGTGGATGCATTACCGGAATTGGTCAATCCTGCGACTGGAAAACTGCATACCACATTTGGCCAAACCATTGCAGCCACAGGACGTCTTGCATCCAATAATCCGAATCTGCAGAATATACCCATTCGCACAGATCGCGGAAAAGAAATTCGCAAAGCATTTATTCCACGCAATGATGATTATCTGATTTTATCTGCAGATTATTCCCAGATCGAATTGAGAATTATTGCTGCCATCACGCAGGATGAAGGTATGCTTGAGGCCTTCAACAGGGGAGAGGATATACATGCATCAACAGCTTCAAAAGTTTTTGGTGTTCCATTGAATGATGTGACAAAAGAAATGCGTCGTAGAGCAAAGGCTGTCAATTTTGGGTTGGCTTATGGACAATCCGCATTTGGACTTAGCCAGACATTAGGAATTTCAAGAAGTGAATCCAAAGAAATAATTGACAATTATTTTGCAAAATTTCCAGGCATCAAAAACTATATGACGGAAACAGTCGCTTATGCACGCGAGCATGGCTACATTGAAACCATCATGAAACGCCGCAGATATCTCCGTGATATAAATTCTAAAAATCAAACTGTAAGAAGCCAGGCTGAGCGAAATGCAATTAATTCGCCGATTCAGGGCTCTGCCGCAGATATGATCAAGATGGCGATGATCGACATCTATCATGAAATCCGGAACCGAAAATTAAAATCAAGAATGCTTTTGCAGGTGCATGACGAATTAGTATTCGACTTATACAAACCTGAAGAAGCTGAATTGCGATCGATGGTTGAAGACAAAATGAAACATGCTATTCCAGATCTCCCGGTTCCTGTGGAAGTTGGGATGGGTGTGGGTGTTAATTGGTTGGAAGCACATTGAGCAGAGGGCAAAGAGCAAAGGGCAAAGAGCAGAGAGAATAGAACAGCTTCTTTGAGTCGTTTCATTTAGGAGGAATCAACTATTAATTCCATATAGAAATCAATCAACATAATTGCGCGAAATCGAAATCACTTTTTTGAAATGCCAAATTAAATCCGTCAGAACCCAATAAATACAGTGGCTGTCTGATTTCGTCGAAATCCTTTTTAAGCTAAATTTCAATTTTTTCCCTCATTCCGTCGGTGGTTTCTAAATTTATGGCCAAATCGTAACCCTATGAATTTTGAAATTCCCATCCCCGTCACAGACATAGCATCCTGGATCGGCGCCACTATCATCGGTGATGAACATATTCTGGTAGAAGGAATCAACGAGATCCATAAAGTACAGAAGGGGGATATCACCTTTGTCGACCATCCAAAGTATTTTAATGCCTCACTTCAATCTGCAGCCTCAGTAGTCATCGTTCCCTCAGATATGGAATGCCCTCCCGGCAAAGCACTCCTGGTGGTCGAAAAGCCTTTTCTAGCGTATGAAGAAATTGTAAATCGGTTTCGATCCATTCAAGCCTTAAACACTACTGCTAGAGAAAATTATAATATTGATCCATCCTCCATTATCGAGCCCGGTGCCATCATTGGTCAAAATGTGACCATTGGAAAAAACTGTCATATTCATTCAGGCGCAGTGATCAGGCCCTATTCTTATTTAGGTGATCGTGTTGTCATTCACTCAGGTGCGATCATTGGGGTGCAGGCTTTTTATTTTAAAAAATGGCCTGATCAATACCAGGCCTGGACGGGATGCGGCCGCGTGATTATCGAAGACGATGTTTGGATCGGGTCAGGCAGTACCATAGCACAAGGTGTCAGTGGAGATACAATCATTGGAGCAGGTACAAAAATTGATTGCCAGGTGATGATAGGTCATGGCGTAGTGATCGGAAAAAATTGTCTCCTCGCAGCCCAAGTTGGTATCGCCGGAAAAACAATCATCGGCGATTGGTGTGTGATCTATGGACAGGCAGGCATCACACAAAATCTCCACATCGGTGACCGAACCGTAGTCTATGCCCAAAGTGGTGTAATGAACGACCTGGAAGGAGGCCACACTTATTTCGGTTCACCGGCAGGCGAAGCAAAAATGAAATTCAAAGAAATGACGGCTTTGAAAAATCTAGCCGGTGATTATTTACAGAAGAAAAACGAAAAGTGAAAAATGGATGCCGGATGCCGGATAAAAGGATGCCAGATGCCGGATAAAAAGATGCCAGATGCTGGATAAAAGGATGACGGACTCATGACATAATCATAGCTCATTGCCTTCCCGCAACATTTACTTCGTAATGGCGGGATCTTCGCTGCCCTCGAATTGCTCATTGCCCCCTGCTCCCTGCCACTTCCGCTGCCACTGCCACTGCCACTGCCACTGCCACTGCCACTGCCGCTCTGGTCATTTCCATTTAATATTACACCCCGCACTAGGATATTGTTTTTCCGCAACAGGCCTTCCGGCAAGCAAGGCATCAATAGCATCTCTTAAATCTTTCCCCGTCAACGGATTTGTATTCTTAGGTCTTGAATCATCAAGCCTTCCGCGATACGCAAGTTTCATGTTTTTATCAAATACATAAAAATCAGGTGTGCAGGCAGCATCAAACGCCCTTGCTACATTCTGACTTTCATCATACAAATAGGGAAACGAATATTTCAGTTTTTCAGCGACCATTTTCATTTTATCAGGCCCATCTTCAGGATAATTCACCACATCATTTGAACTGATCGCGACAAAAGAAACTCCCTTGGGAATAAAGTCATTTGCAATCCTTACGATTTCATCATTGACATGAACCACATATGGACAATGATTACAGATAAACATGACCACAGTCACTTTATCAGATGCAATTTCTTTAAGCCGTATAGTTTTCCCCGAAACAGTATCCGGCAACGCAAACGGCGGCGCCTCACTTCCCAGGGGCAACATGTTAGATTCAGTAAAGGACATTTTCGATTTTCGATTTTAGAATTTGGATTTTTGATTCTCACATCTCACATCTCACTTCTCTTACTGTCTTACTGTCTTACTGTCTTACTGTCTTACACATTCCTGATTTATCCCCAGCACATATTTATTCACCACATCAATCATAGGTGCAGATTCACTTCCCTTAAACCCTGTGATCATCTCGTTCTTCAATTGGTTTTCTGCAAGCTTCGTCAATTCCACAGATACAGGCATATAAGACCAATGCCATCTCTCTTCAAGATATCCATTTGGCCTTCCGGAAGTATAAGGCTGACAAAATCCATATTCAGATCCATGCTCCTTCAGCCAATTGTAGATATTCAAACCTACACCTGCATCAAACCAACTATTTTCAAAACTGTTCAAATCCATATCCGTACCCCAGTGATGTCTGCTGGTCCCCGGCATCGAACTGTATCGTAATATTTTCAATGCCCTCTCTTTTGGATCCGGTGTCGTCTTTGAAAGATCCTCACCACTTTCAATTAATTTCTCTCCAGTCCATTTCGCTTCCCATATTCCCTTTTGATATTCAAAATTACGTGTGGCCGATCGAATCTGTAATTTGATTCCATCCTTCAATGCACGATCATACATCCTCCTAAATGCTTCATACGTATCCTTTCTCAGATACAATCCTTCACGATCAGCATACTTAATATCTACAATCGTAAAATCAGGATGCGTCGCCGGATCAAAATGTCCCATGATATAATCCACCGTATATTTTTCACCAATCACTTCCGGAATTGAATCCGCATGGATCAGCTCACTTCCTTCATTCGCACCAACAGCAGTTTTCTGTGTCACCTGTCCACAAGCAAAACAAATAAGAAATGAATAGAGATAGAAAATACAGTTCAACATTAAAAGCTAAACGATTTGGGTTGGAATTAAATTCGTTACTCGTTACTTGTTACTCGTTATTCAATACTCGTTATTCGTTATTCGTTACTCGTTACTTTTCACAGATGTTTCACCCCTTCCGGCACTTCATAAAATGTCGGATGCCTGTAGATCTTATCTTCAGCAGGATCAAACAACTCCTCGTTTTCAGCGGGATTGGAAGCTGTAATGTCTGAAGAAAGTACTACCCAGATGCTGATGCCTTCATTTCGCCGGCAATACACGTCACGCGCATTTTCAATCGCCATCTGTGGATCTGCAGCGTGTAAGCTCCCGGCATGTTTGTGATGTAGACCTGCTTTAGATCTTATGAATACTTCGTATAATGGCCATGATTTCATACGGCTTGTGTTTTAGTCATGATTTGATTTTCTTTTTTCGCAGCATAGGCTGTAGCGGCTTCTCTTACCCATGCACCATCTTCCCAAGCTTTGATGCGGGCATCAAGTCTTTCTTTATTGCATGGCCCGTGTCCCTTGACCACCGCCCAGAATTCATCCCAGTTGATTTCTCCAAATTCATAATGGCCTGTTTCTTCATTCCATTTGAGATCAGGATCCGGAATAGTGATACCGAGATGATCAGCCTGCGGCGCACACATATCCACCATCTTCTGACGCAGATCATCATTCGTAAATCGCTTGATGCCCCATTTTTGGGATTGTGCTGTATGGGTAGAATCAGCATCCTTTGGTCCAAACATCATCAGGCTTGGCCACCACCAACGATTGAGTGCATCCTGCGCCATTGCTTTTTGTGCAGGTGTCCCTTTGCATAGCGTATCCATGATTTCAAATCCCTGCCGCTGATGAAAACTTTCTTCTTTGCAAATACGAACCATCGCACGAGCATACGGTCCATACGAACAACGACACAAAGGAATCTGATTGAGAATAGCAGCTCCATCAACAAGCCAACCAATCGCACCCATATCAGCCCATGTCAACGCTGGATAATTAAATATGCTGCTATATTTCGCTTTACCCGAATGAAGTTGTTCTACTAATTCATCACGTTCAACACCAAGAGTTTCAGTCGCACTATATAGATAAAGTCCATGACCCGCTTCATCCTGAATCTTCGCCAGCAAAGCCACTTTCCTCCGCAGTGATGGCGCCCTGGTAATCCAGTTCCCTTCAGGCAACATCCCGACAATTTCAGAATGCGCATGTTGACTAATCTGGCGGATCAGTGTCTGACGATAATTATCCGGCATCCAATCGCGTGGCTCTATACGGATATCCTTATCGATTTTTTCCTGGAACCCTGTTTCTATGTCTATGATGTTCATACTACTATTCCTTTAATCAATATCATGGTGATTTGTTCAGTCAATGCTTCTTCAGTGAGCTTTGTTTTTTTGATATTCGGCAGGTGCAACCATCGCAGGGATGCTAATATCATCTGGTATATAATGAATTCGTCCACCGGTGTGAATACCTTTTTTTCAATTCCTTCGCTGATGATTCTAAGATAAGTTTTTTCATACGACCTCCGCAGCTCAAGGAAATTAGAAAGAAATGGTTCCTGCAGATGCCGCCATTCATCATTGAAAACTGTTACAGAACTTTTATCATTCAGCGCTATGTGGATATGTAATCTGATGAGCTCTTTTATTTTTTCTTCAGGACCGTTCCCGGAAGCATCAATCCGTTTCATCCCCTCCAGAAATTCATCCGCACATCGGAAACAAATCGTTGTCAACAGTTCATCTTTCGAATCCATGTGATTGTACAAACTTGCCGCCCCAAGCCCCACCGCCTGCGCGATATCCCTTACAGAACATGCAGAAAACCCTTTTTCACCAAAAAGTTTTGCTGCTGCTATATGAATTTCTTCTTTTCTATTTGTGCTTATGCCTGCCATGAATTTGCCCCTAAATCCCCTATGATTCGACTTGCTAAACTCAGCCTCGTTCTACAGCTCATCAACCAGGGGACTTCAAAGATTGTTTTTGTTGTATTGAGTACCTTCTATAGCCACTTCTTGTTTGTTCTTACTGTCTTACTGTCTTACTGTCTTACTGTCTTACTGTCTTACTGTATATCATAATCTAATATCAATCTCTCCGATCTCGGATGACTCTGACACGTCAACACATAACCTGCATCAATTTCATCCGGCTCAAGCCCATAGTGTATATCCATGTGCACTTTTCCTTCTACCACGAGCGCTTTACATGTACTGCACACTCCGCCTTTACATGAATACGGAAGATCCAATCCGGATTGCAGTGCTGCATCCAGTATAACATCACCATGATACCTAACCTGCAAATCTGTTTCATGACCGTCAATCCGGTATGTCACTTTAGACACCCGGTCATCACCTATATCAACTGGTTTTATTTTTTTATCCTGGAATTCTACCACCGGGGCAGTACCGAATAATTCAAATCTGATCTGCTCCTCTTTCAATCCCATCTTGATCAATCCATCTTTCAGATTCAATATCATATGCTCCGGGCCACAGATAAAAACAGCGTCTACTTCTTTGACATCAAATAAATGTTTGGAGAAAGCAATACATTTTTCAGCATCAATACGTCCCGACAATAAATCCGAACCGGTTATTTCACGTGTCAGTAAATGATAAACTGAAAACCGATTCATATATACATTCTTCAACCCTTCAAGTTCATCTTTGAAGATGATTGTATCACTGGTCTTATTGTTGTAAAAAAGTTTCGCCTGTCCTTTCGAATAATGAATAAGAAAATTTTTAATCAGGGAAATGACAGGTGTAATACCACTTCCTGCTGCGAAGAAGATCAACTCGGCATCTTCTTTCAGATTTTCGGGTAGTGTAAACTTACCTTCCGGTGTCATGACTTCAAATTGGTCACCGGGTTTCAATTTTTGATTGACATAAGTGGAAAACCTTCCTCCATAAACTTCTTTGACAGCGATGACAAGATTAGGATCGTCAGGGACGGAACAAATGGAATATGATTTCCGGATTTCTTCCCCGTTAATCGTCGCCCTGCAGGGGAGGTATTGACCTGATTTATAGTAGAATTCTTCCTTCAGGTTCTCGGGTACGTCCAGCCAGACAGAGACGCATTCTGGTGTCTCACGCTCTATGTGATTGATTTTCAGTGGAAAATACCTGCTCATGCTGCAAAAATAAGGATATACGAACGATTGTTCGTATGAATTTAGGATTTCCTTTGGGATGCCGGATAAAATGGATGCCGGATTCCGGACTCATGACGTGATAGGTTTTATTGTGGGTCTTTGAAAATAATCATGACACATCATGATGATCATGAAAATGCTTCGACCTGCCATGCTCAACCATGTGCTACAGCTAAGCAACCGTCTGCGTTCAAAAAATTCATTGAAACAAGGAACACTTTGTCACTTCTGGACATTCAAAATTCATTTTCCAACATCAATTTCATGACATCTTCAAGTCCCTTCAGATCATTCGCAGCAAAATATATCCGTTCCATGCTGATCCCGTGATATTCATGGATGATAAAATTCCGGAATGATCTTGGAATGTGCCAGGGATACGAATATTTAGAAAGTATCGATTGATCAATATTCCGGATAGCTTCACCAATAATGAGAAATTGATATAGTACAGCACTTTGTAGTTTAATATCATCTGTAAAATCCTGAGCATTTGAATCTTTCACAAATTCTCTAATACTCCTGATGCAATTCAGGACATGATCAATTCTGTCTTTCGGTGTTGGCTTATCCATAAATGAGGGTTAAATCCTTTTCAGCAGTTTTTTGAGCAAAGGGTAATAAGAATCCTTCTTCCACAACATCAATTTTTTTTCCTGTTATTAATTCAAGCGCATGTGCGACTTCGGCAAAATCAAAAAACGTAATCGGTTTGATTCTGTCGAATCGCACCATAAGGTCTATATCACTCAATGGATGATCATCTCCTCGTGCAAATGAACCAAAGATCCATGCTTTAGTGACGAGATGCTGAGATTGGAAGTAACCCTGCATTTTCTTGATAATCTCTTTTTTTTCATCCTCTTTTTCTCTTCTGGGCTGACGTAA
>JBATMM010000269.1:0-1613 GCA_049289835.1 Saprospiraceae bacterium
TCAGCAAGTGTAAGAAAGGATTAATAGAATCAGGGGCTATATCCCCATTGACATAAGCTACTGCAGAATCATATATCAGTAACAGTCTTCCGGAAATGGTTTTTGAGCTTTCATTGTATCCTTTCAGATAGTAATTGACCAAACGATTACACCGCTCCTGATCAGAGGTTAGATTTACCGCGATCCTTGAAAATGGGGAAGTAGCAACTATTCCAAAGTCATTATGTGTATTACCTAAAAGACCGGTCTGAAAGAGCCTGGTGTATTGACTTGAATCTGTAGTGAGCAACCATGCATTGTCTGGTTCCAATGAAATGACATGCACTGTATTCTCTTCTGAAAAGAAGACGTATAAACCATTTTCATCTGTAATTACAACCCTGTCATCAGGTGCAATGTGGAGCCTGATTCCGGGAATACCATGTTCCGATGAATCCTGCATTTTATTTTGATTGGCATCATAAAAAACGGTTCCGGAAAGACTGTATTCATTGCATTGAATTTCCTCAGGCCCATTGCATCCTTCTGCATTTTGCTTAAAATAATATGTTTTGTGATAGATACGTAATGCCTCACAGATATTTTGGGTGCCACAGAAGCTTAACTTTGAATTATGCGCAAAGTAAAGACTCGAGGTGTTTACACCATCCATAAATCCCGTAGGATCCATGGCCTCAATACCTGCCAAAGATTCTAAATTATAATTGGCTAAAAGTATCAGCGGGCCGTGTAAGGATAACACGGAATCAAGACCGTCCAGATTTACAAGCTGAGAACCATAAATCACCAGACCACCTCCTATTGATTTGAGATGAGATAATCCGACCAAATTTACCATTTGAGAACCATAAATCTCCAGACCGCCTCCTATTGAATTGAGATGAGATAATGATGATATACTATTGAGCTCATACAATCTTAACGTGACATCACCGTCAATCATTGTTATATTTTCAAGACCTGAAAGACTTTGCATACCGGTACAATTCATTAAAGTCAATTTTCCAAAAATCCTCGTCAAATCTTTAAAACATTGCAGGTCTTTTAAACTATCCAGCTCATCAATGCTGATATCACCTCCGATAAATTTAAAATGATTGGATTGCGGAAATGTATGGTCCGAATTCCTGAAATTTAAATCGAAATTATGTCCGACTGAATCCAGCTTTGTAAAACCATTTATTGGGTGAAAAAAATCATACAATGGCAGTGTAAAATCACCTCCGACAAAGGTCAGATGATTAAATGCATTAATTCCATCACCCATTCTTTGCTGATATCCTTCCTGCTGAAAATCTTCTATAATTTCAGCTCCTTTGAAATAAAAAGATCCATTGATTCTTCTAATACTTTCAAAACCATGCATTCCTATCAAACCCCCATCATAAACATAAAAGTCGCCATCTATGACTGAATCACCTTTCCATTGTTCCTGAATATTGGTACCGAAATTAATGTTAAACCTGTTAAAATTCTTTTTGGAATAAAAGCCTATTATTCTCTCAATAAGATGAGTGATATATTGACGTTTTCACGAAATTATTATGGCGTGGGTGTGATGACCGGAGTAAAATTCTGAAATGAACTATTTTCTGCGCAAACGATTTAAGATC
>JBATMM010000270.1:0-1861 GCA_049289835.1 Saprospiraceae bacterium
ATACATGAGATACGCATGCACCATGATACCCGCACGATTGAAATTTTGGGTGACGACTGACACTTGCTGAACAGTCACTCCTTTCGCTATCATCTGAAGAAGTCTGTCCGATGCCACTTCCAGTCCACCCGATATCGCGATACAACCAGAAGCCGCAAGCAGTCGACACAAATCATAATGAAAACTTTTTTCAAACCGGATATTCGTCCACCAGCTCACTACAAGTTTTCTGCTGAGTATCTCCAGCGCTACTGCTTTCATCAATGCAGGAGGAGCCGCTTCATCAACAAAATGAAATCCGCGTTCACCGGTTTGTTGCACGAGCGTTTCCATCCTGTCAACGATCAATGTAGCCGATGATGCTTCATAGTTTTTAATATAATCCAAAGAGACATCACAGAAAGTACATTTCCCCCAATAACATCCATGCGCCATCGTCAATTTATTCCACCGGCCATCACTCCACAATCGATGCATCGGATTGGGTAACTGGATGACAGACAGATATTTTTTTAATGGCAATTCAGTATAATCGGGCGTACCCACATTTTCTTGTCTGACATCAGCATGAAGACTTCCATCGCAGTATGTCACAACGCCATTCACTAACGTAAATGTTCTCTTTAACATGGCAACAACAATCTTTCCATCCAGGTAATAAAGCAATTGCATCAAAGGAGCCTCTCCATCATCAAGACTGATAAAATCTACAAATTCAAATGGATGCACATCAGATATGGATCGTAACTCTGTATTCGGATATCCACCACCCATCACAACTTTAATCGATGGATGATTTTGTTTTAACCATTGTCCACATTTAAATGCCGCAAAAAGATTACCGGGAAACGGAACAGACAAACAAACAATAGTCGGATCGCATTCTTTGATTCTTTCTTCCAAAATGGATAACATCAATTGAGCGATATATGTGGAAGGAGCATTTATTTCTTCATACAATTCATCAAACGTATGCGCTGACATACCGAGCCGTTCGGCATAACGGCTAAATCCAAAATGTGGATCCACAACATCCAGAATAAAATCACTGAGATCTTCGAGATACAACGTCGCGATATGTCTTGCCTTATCTCTGATCCCCATCGTCCCAAACGCCCATTCGAAATCTTCAAGCTGCTCAAACTTCGAAGCTTCCGGAAGAAAATGGCGCGAACTGATAAAATGCGAAAGGGTAGGGTCGTCATCTTGGAGATAGCTGATGACAGGTTCGATCGTATTGATATAACTTTCTCTCAGTGCATAGATCCTTTGCGAATTGGGAGAACAATCATTTACTATTTCACTTGCTGTTGCAAACAATTGCTGAAGTCCTTTTTTTGAAAACAACTTCAGGATGGTTTCAATGCCCAGATCCATCTGATAGCTTATGACTCCTTGTATATTCAGATAGCCTTTGAGATAAGCAGTAGCCGGATAAGGAGTATTCAGTTGTGTAAAAGGCGGTGTGACCAGGAGAATGGATTGCTTCACTCAATGTTATTTTATATAAATATAGAGAAGCTACGGGCAACTTACCCCGGCCCCTCTTTTTGTCTCTCTGCTAACTCACCCCCATCCCCTCTCTTTTTTACAGTATATGTTGATAGAAACAACATCTCACGGAGAGAGGGGAGTTAAGATTTCATATTTCCACGGGAAATATATCGCCCCTCTCTCACATGAATTTTGTCTCCAATAGTTATTACTGTCATAAGAGAGGGGTCGGGGGTGAGTTACCCGGAAATCATGAATCCTCTCTTAGTGAGATCATTTTCGTAAGTCCTGTTAGTTCGTAAGAGAGAGGGGGCGGGGGTGAGTTACCAGGAGATCATTTTCGTAAGCCTAAGTATTTCGTAAGAGA
>JBATMM010000271.1:0-7889 GCA_049289835.1 Saprospiraceae bacterium
AAAACCTCCTTGTCCCCGTAGAAACATATTTGCGGATATTCAACCAGAAAGCCATAACTAGGTAAAGGACAAATGGGGAACCGAAAGTGACAAAGGAGGCATAAATAAAATAAAGCCTGATCCGGGCGGGATTGATTCTCATCCATTCACCCAGTTGCTGGCAGACACCGAAAGCGGACTTCTCCCGGAAATGCCGGTTCGAATCAAAAAGGTTGTCTATGTTGCTTAAGCCTTTCACAATAGTTTAATTGTTGTGGTAAAAATAGGAGGTTATTTTATAGAAAGTTAGATGCTTCTTATTCTTAACAACATATTTAATTTTAAAAGAATAGAAAATGTATAGTTTTTGGGGGCTAAAGCCCCAAGTATTCTTCTGCTTCACCCCTGGCCTAAAGGCCAGGGCAATTGAAAGTGTCATTCTATTTGGCTATATCATTTTCATCTCTGCCTAAAGTCCCAGGGAAATTGAATCTCTCCGATTAACCTATTGACCGATTAGCCGTTTAACCCTTTTTTAATTCTTAAACACATAAGACACAATATTCGCACCCATCTGAAGAGCCTTCAATCTGATTTCTTCAGGGTCATGATGCACTTCAGGATCTTCCCATCCATCACCGAGATCACACTCATAGGTATAGAGCACAATCAGCCTGCCTTCCCAGATTAAACCAAAGCCCTGAGGCGCTTTTCCATCATGCTCATGAATTTTTGGCAACCCATTGGGGAAAAGAAATTTCTGATGATAAATCTCATGTTCAAATGGCAATTCCACTAGTGTCAATTCAGGAAAAACTGACTTTAGAGCAACACGGATATAAGGATCCATTCCATAATTGTCATCAGCATGTAAGAATCCTCCTCCAATAAGGTATTTCCGCAAGTTTTCCGCTTCCGAAGGTGAAAAGACCACATTTCCATGACCGGTCATGTGCACAAACGGATAATTAAACAAATCAGCACTTCCGACTTCTACAGTAGCATAATCCGGATTGAGATCTGTGCCAAGATTAGCATTACAGAATTTTGAAAGATTTGTCAATGAAGTTGGATTCGCATACCAGTCACCACCCCCATTGTATTTGAGGAGCGCTAGTTTCAGCGTAGGTTCAGCCGTCGGCTTAGGTGAAATAAAAGAGAAAATAGATAGAATAAGAGCGTATATCATGTTTTGGTATTCAATTCATTCAACAAATGTATGTCAGCACATGCTGTAATGGCTGCTGTTTCAACCCTTAGCCTGAAAGGTCCCAGATGAACCATTTGGACTGCTAATCCGGAGAAGGCCTCAATTTCTTCATCCGCAAAACCACCTTCAGGACCAATCAGCATAACAACGTCCTGACCGGTTAAATAATTTTCTGCAACTGATTTACCTGATGGATCCATGTGACAACAAAGTATCTGTATGCCCGGTTGTTCACTTTGCTTTTGATTAACATACTTCACTGGAGATGTCAGATCAATTAGCCTTGGAAAAAATATTTTCCTTGATTGTTTAGCAGCTGCAATAATTATTTTTTCAATTCTGTCCAACCTGAGATGTGTCCGTTCCGCATGTCGGCACTCCAGAAAGCAGATTTCATCGACACCTAATTCGACCAGTTTCTCAATGGCAAATTCAGTCCTGTCTATATTCTTTGTCGGTGCGATGCCTATAGAAAGCTTGTAATTCCTTGGATTTTGATATTCAGCATGAAGATCTGCATTTAGTTCAATCAGCCCTTCATGTTTCGATGCTGACGTGATCAGGCCCTTCATGCATTGTCCTAAGCCATCAGTCAGGATGATCTCGTCTCCGGTCGTCAGGCGTAATACGTGATAGGCGTGATGCCACTCATCTCCTGCCAGGGAAACGATATCGCCTGTCTTCCCAAGCGTCGCCAGGTAGTACCAGTGAAGGGAATTAACCCCCATAATTGCCTATTTTCGCGCGTTCGTTTTGAAACATAAAAGCCAAAACTATCGTTTATCAGCATCTTAAGCATTAATTCACCAAATTTTCCATATCAATGGGTATTGTGACAATGATAGCTCAGCTAATTCTGAGCCTTTCCATATTAGTAGTTCTGCATGAAATGGGGCATTTTATTCCTGCAAAATGGTTTAAAACCCGTGTTGAAAAATTTTATCTCTTTTTCGATCCTAAATTTTCACTTGTTAAAAAGAAAATCGGTGAAACAGAATACGGTATCGGCTGGCTTCCTCTAGGAGGCTATGTCAAAATCGCAGGGATGGTAGATGAAAGCATGGATCTCGAGCAATTGAAAGCTCCTCCTCAGCCATGGGAATTCAGATCAAAACCAGCATGGCAGCGACTGATCATCATGCTGGGTGGCGTGACTGTAAATTTCCTTCTCGGATTCCTGATTTTCGGCATGATGCTCTGGGTGTATGGAAAAGAATACCTGGTCAATGATAAAATGGAATACGGTATTTATGCTGATTCATTAGGAACGAAAATAGGTCTGATGGATGGGGATAAAATCATATCCGTCGGCAGTGAAAAAATGAATGAGTTTTCTCCCAATATGCTTCGCCGGGAGATTGTACTCAATAATGCAAAAGATATCATTGTCAGAAGAGACTCTCAGGATGTCAAAATCAATGTTGATCCTCAATACATGCCTGTTCTGGCGTCCAATTCTTATAAAGATTATACCATCATCGGTGCAAGGGTTCCATTTGTAGTCGGTGAAGTCAGTGAGAAATCGAATGCTGAAAAAGCAGGTCTGATGAAAGATGATCATATCATATCTGTTGATGGAAAGCCCATGATGTTTAGGCATGAAGTGATGAAAGCTTTTAGTGAATCAAAAGGTAAAACGATTGATTTGGGTTATACAAGAAACGACGTTGAACAACATACAACGATCACGATAAATGAAAAAGGAAAAATCGGGATTGGTTTAAAGACTGAGCATGATTTCAAATGGACAGCTCGCGAAGATTATTCATTGGCTGCTGCTATTCCCGCAGGCTTTCATGACGGTGTTTCTTTCATGGGTGATTGGTTTAAAGGTATCGCTCAGATATTTAAAGGCAATGTCAAAGCGAAAGACAGTCTTGGTGGATTTATATCAATCACAAAATTATTTTCAACGACATGGGATTGGGAAGCATTCTGGCGCATCACTGGTATCCTTTCCTTTATCCTTGCGATTATGAATTTATTGCCGATACCTGCTTTGGATGGTGGGCATGTGATGTTTCTTTTATGGGAAGTTGCTACAGGTAAGAAACCAGGTGATAAATTTATGGAGTATGCTACTTATGTAGGATTTGCACTTGTATTAGGTCTGCTTGTTTTTGCAAATGGACTTGACATCATGCGATTGTTTGGAAAATAAAAATGAAAAACTTTTATTATTCCATTTTATAGAAAGTTTCTTTCTGTTTTATAATGGTGGTTTTTTTTGATTCGTAATTCACTCCCGCTACTTTACTTCATAGACGGGGATCCCCGCTGCGCTCGTTATTCGTTACTCATCACTCGTTACTCATCACTCGTTACTCATCACTCGTTACTCATCACTCGTTATTCGTTACTCGTTATTCGTTACTCGTTATTCGTTATTTATTTCTCATACTTCTAATTATCTTAGTCCGATCTAGTCACCTCCTTTAACCAATTCATGTCTTATGGTACAATGGACAGTATCAGGCATCCTTTTACTGTTATGGTTTGTACCTCAGAAACAAACAAATGTCCTATCCCGGGACATAGATCAGATTCCAAATGCACTTTCATGCGATATCACAGTTGATGCCGGCCCGGATACGAATGTTTGTTTTCCAGGAGGCTTACTTGGCCTGAATGGTTCTATAGAAGGAAATTCCATTTTCTTTCAGTGGACACCTGCAACAGGCCTAAACAATGCACTCATCCTCAATCCTGTAGCGAACATCACCGGACCTATCACCTATACATTGACAGGATATGCAATTGATTCAAACAACCCCAATCTTATCATAAATGGTGACTTCTCGCAGGGTAACACGGGATTCTCAACAGATTACAACTATGTAGTCGATCTACCCAACGTACAGAATGAAATGGTACCTGCCGGAACGTATACGGTGATCAATAATCCTAACCTGGTGCACACCGGTTTCTCTGCATGTGGTGATCATACCGGCGGTGGCAATATGATGGTGCTCAATGGTGCTCCTTCTTTTCAGAATGTATGGTGCCAAACCATCGCGATCACACCCAATACCTGGTACAATGTATCTGCATGGGTCGCATCAGTGAGTCCATCTTCCCCCGCTCATTTAAGATTTTCAATCAACGGAATACAGATTGGAAATGTAGTCAATGCCACTCCGATCCCATGTCAATGGATTCCTTTCAATGCCAACTGGAATTCCGGAATCAATACCATGGCTACAATCTGTATTCTCAATCTCAATACTGCATCCGGTGGAAATGATTTTGCTATTGATGATATTTCAATGATTGGATTGTGCGCTGTACAGGATCAGGTCGATATCACTTTATTTCACGAGACAGCACCGGAACCTGAAATTGATGGACCCACTTTTCTGTGCGCAGGAGAAATGGGGACATACACAGTTGATTTACCTCCTGACCCTCCGATTCTTTCATATCACTGGGTGGTGCCTTCAGGAGCAACCATATTAAATGGACAGGGTACTACTCAGGTAACAATTCGGTGGGACGATCCGCAGGTAGAAAAATTATGCCTCATGATTGAAACGCGCTGTGATATGAATGAAGGTTGTATTGAAGTCACTGTGGGTGATGTACCTGAAGTCCCTCTAATCTCAGCTCCTGCATCTCTTTGTCCTGGTGAGATCGCCAATCTCTATTCGCCGGAGATTGATCCTGACGACATCTACAATTGGATGATTCCATCCGGTGTGTCTATCATCAGCGGAAGTGGTACAAATGAAGTTGAAATACAGGGTGCGATTACCGGCGAAGTTGAAATTTGCCTTGAAGTAACAAATGTTTGCGGGACGACGGACAATTGCATATTCCTTACGTTGCTTCCTGATCATTTGACAACATTCGATACTGTTTTATGTCTGGGTACAACGATCATGATCAATGGACATACGTATGGCAATGGTGTCTGGACAGGCATGGAACAATTCACAGGTGTGAACGGATGTGACAGTACTGTGCAGATAAATATCTCGGAAGCCACTTCGCTTGAATTTATGTATACGAAATATTTGTGTCCGGGTGATTCAGTATTTCTGCAAGGGGCATTTCAGACACAGGCCGGATCCTATATCGACTCATTTACCACCATTTCAAATTGTGATAGCCTGGTGATCACTGAAGTTATTATTTCGCCATTTGATACGACTTGGATTTTATCTACTACATGCGATCCGGCTGTTGCAGGTATTTCTATCATGTCGTTCAGCCAGGGTAATTGTGATAGCACTGTCATCACAGAAGTTTTGTTGCTCGCATCGGACACCACAGTGATATCACTTTTCTCCTGCATGATATCTGATACGGGACAAACAATGCAAATGCTGACAAACCAGGCCGGATGTGACAGCCTGGTCATAACAAATATTTTTCTGCTTCAATCGGATACAACTTTACTTTTTCTTACATCATGCGATCCGGCAGCAACAGGAGTCACTATGCTATCCTTGAACAATATCAATGGATGCGACAGCCTGGTCATCACGACAACTTCATTTTTACTTTCAGATACAACTTTAATCAATATCCTGACGTGCACATATGCGGATACAGGTAAAACATCTGCACTATATGTGAATGCGAAAGGTTGTGATAGTCTTGTCATCAGTACGATAACTTATGCAGGATCTGATACAACTTATATCAGCAGCACTACATGCAATCCTGCCAATTCGGGATTGATTATTTCCCATCTTGCCAATCTATATGGATGCGATAGTGTCATCTCCATATTCGTTTCTTTGCTTCAATCGGATACGACCTATTTGACCACGACCAGTTGCGACCCTATAGATACCGGGACGGTGAGTCAATCTCTGATCAATAGTGTGGGATGCGACAGTACAGTGATCACGACGACGACGCTTGTACCTGTTGATCTATGCCAGTTTCAGGCTGTTGTATCCGTTGTACAGCCATTGTGTTTTGGTGACTCAGCGAGAGTTATTGTCGAATTACAAACAGGACTTGGACCATTCAATTTGCTTTGGATGCATTTGAATAAAACAGGAATTTATAATTTTCCAACGTCAGGGATTTTTTCATTTCCATTTGGCATTGAAGGAGAATCTTATATCCTTCTTACTTCAGCGAATGGATTGCAAATCATGGACACGATTTATATTGATGTTATATCATCATTTAATATTGAAGTCCGGAATGTAAGTGATTATAATGGTTATAGTGTCCCTTGTCATGGTGACAGTATTGGAGAGGTAAGTCTAAATTTATTGTCCGGGGGAGCTCAGCCACTTTCTTACAAATGGTCGAATGGAATTGTAACTCCAAATCTTACAGGTCAAAAGGCTGGTGTTTATAGTGTCACGGTTACCGATAGTCATGGTTGTGCAACTACCTCTTCCGTGATTATTACTGAACCATCGGCAATTCATTATGATATCACGATTGATGACATTAAATGTTTTGGTGAACAGTCCGGTGGAGTTTCGTTTTCAGGTATTCAGGGTGGAGTGCCACCATGGATGACTTCAATTGATGGTCATTCATTTCAAACGGATCTTTCTTATCATACATTGATCCCTGGAAATCATGATTTATTATTAATGGACGAAAATGGTTGCACAAAAGATGAGCAATTTTTATTGTCTGACCCTACTGAATGGTCAATAGATTTAGGGCCGGATACTTCTGTAAATTTTAAAGCCAATTTTGAAATCGTTCCATTTATTATTGGTCAACCAAATGGACTATTACATTACACCTGGTCAGATCATCAATGCGATAATTGTGCCTCAAGAATGGTTGAAATTACTACTGGTTCTTTTTGGAGTGTGACAGCTACAGACGAAAATGGATGCAGCAGTGAAGATGAGATCAGCATAAATGTTTCAGTCAATCGTGATTTATTCATTCCGAATATTTTCTCACCTGATGGTGATCAGGTGAATGATCTGTTCTTTATAAGTTCAGGTCAGGGAATAAATGAAATTGAAGAGCTCTCCATTTATGACCGGTGGGGAAGCCTGGTCTTCCAAAAATTTCATTTTCAATCCAATGATCCTTCCACGGCCTGGAATGGTGTTCTTAATGGAAAACCTCTAAATATGGGTGTGTATACCTACAAGCTGGTACTCGTATTTGAGGATAATCTTCATGAGACCAGATTCGGTGATATTACTCTGATAAGATGAGAGGTTTAAGCAGATAGTTCTCTGAATTTCAATGCTATACAGTCTGCCGGATCGACTTGGCCTTAGTTTTGTAGTTTTGAGGGTATAATTGTCTCATTTAATTCTACGTACACCCTTTCGGTCAGATTCATAACATATGGGGTATTGGACAGCACCATGGATATTGTTATTGATCTGCTGGTTTTCGCCCGGGAAACCGAAGTCAATTCCCAAAACCGTAATCGATGGTCGGGAGCTTTTCTCTTCATGTAATCTTGTCGTCGATGCCGGACATGATACCTCCATTTGTATCGGTGGTCAACTCATTCTTCAGGGATCTATAATCGGTGATTCTGCGTTTCTGGAATGGACGCCACATGATGGACTAAATGATCCCTTCATTCTTCATCCTGAAGCTAATATTGATAGTGCCATCACATATACATTAACAGCACTTGGGTTTGATACTGCAAATCATAATCTTGTTGTCAATGGCAATTTCGAACAGGGCAATACCGGCTTTTATAGTGAGCAAACCTATGTCTCTGATATGCCTGGCGTGCAGAATG
>JBATMM010000272.1:0-4307 GCA_049289835.1 Saprospiraceae bacterium
GCAGTGAGCATCACTACAGGTATGTGTCGAAAACGATCAGCGGATTTAATTTTATCAAGAAGTTCAAATCCATCCATGAAGGGCATCAGTACATCTGTGAGGACAAGATCATACGTATATGCAGGAAGAAAATTATCCCATGCATCCTGGCCATTTTCTGCAGTATGTACCGTGAAGAATTCAGAAATAACAGAAGCCAGGTATCGTCTCAGATCAGGGTGATCTTCAACAATAAGGACTTGCACTTCTGATCCATCGGAAGGCACACCCTTCAACTTCTTATCCGTATCCGGAACTACATCAGAAGATTTGATTTGCAAAGGCTGAAGGACAATTTCTTCAGACGAATAAATACCCGTGGTGCTGATACCAGATTCTTTCAGATCATACAATGGTTTCCTTGGAAGCAACACGGTGAATGTGGTCCCATTCCCAACCTGGCTATCGACAGAAATCTCTCCGCGTATCACATCGATATATTGATGTGTCAGTGCCAATCCTATTCCGGTACCTACAGTATTACCGGTTGATTTTTTTTGTGATTGATAATATCGATCAAAAATATGAGGCAGATCATCCGGATGTATGCCACGACCGGAATCCGCAATGATGATACATACTTTATCATGAAGATCTTCAAAAATTACGGTAATGCTTCCTTCCGGTGGTGTAAACTTGATGGCATTGGAAAGTAAATTGTTGAGAATAATTTCAAGTTTATCCTTATCGAACATCAATTGAAGATCAGGATCTGCATCATACCGAAAGTCGAAATGCAGATCTGAAATCTGTGCATAGGTTGCAAATGAAGCCAGCATGCGTTGAAAAAATGAATGAAGGTGGACAGGTTGTTCCTGCACCTGCAGATGACCGCTTTCCAGTTTGGAGAGATTCAGGATAGATGAGATGAGCTTGAGCAGGCTACCACCATTGTCGTGTGCGGTTTCAAGTAATTTGCGATCGGATACCTGCAGGGACTTACTCTTCAGAACAGAGCTTATCGGGCCCAGCATTAATGTGAGTGGTGTCCTCAATTCATGACTGATATTTGTAAAAAATTGTGATTTCAGCTTATCGAGATGGAGTAATTCATTTGTCTGTTGTTCGATGGTTTGGTTGTCAACGCGGATCTTTTCTGTGGCCAGTGCGATCTCGCGTTCAAGTGTTCGTTGTCTGCTGATCAGCCTTCTGTTTTGAATCCTGGCATTCAATGGAAATAAAGCTCCTAGTAAAGCCAGCATGGAAATTATAAACCAGGGTGATTGGTAAAATGGTCTTACCATGATGATTTTTACTTCGAAGACATTGGACCATGCACCGGAAGGATGTAAAGCCCTTATTCTCATGAAATGCGTTCCATAAGGAAGGCGTCCCTGCGCGACTGTAGCATCCTTTGTGAGTCTCCAGTCTTTATCAATCCCATCGATCATACTTTCATACCGTATGACATCCTGATCTTCAAATGAAAGAAGGGCAAGATCAAGTTGAAAAAAACTATCATTAGGTTTCATGATGATGGTATTGGTCGAACGGATCTTCCCGCTATAATCCATCAGCCTGTTTTGCTCTCCAATAAACTCATAAAAACCTTCAATCAATAATATCGGTTGTATTGGTTTCGATGAAGTAAAAAAGTCCTTCGGATCGAATGCAGTGATCCCGTTCAATCCTCCGAAATAAATCCTGCCATCACGATCCTGGCCATGTGAAATACGGTTGAACTCATTTTGTGCCACTCCATCGCTGGGTAAAAAATTCCGTATCTCGCAACTGGAAGGATCAAACCGGAAAATGCCTTTATCACTGCTCATCCACAAATAGTGATATTCATCTTTATAAACGGCATATAGATTTTCATCCGCGAAACCCTCATTACTGTTGTACAGAATATATTGATGCGTTTTCCTGTTCCAATTTAAAAGACCATTAGCTGTGGCTATCCAGATGAAAGAGCCGGTATCGATGCAGACATGACGAAAATTAGATGCAGGCAGATATTGCTCACCTGTCATTTGATCACTGTAGTGACCAAGGACTTGTAGAGTGTTTGGATTGAAAAGAAATAATCCATTATCAGAAGCTAGCCAGAGATTCTCATCACCTGCAGGTTGAATGGCATAGATATTATGTTCGAAAAGATCTTTGATATTGACAGGGATCAACGTGTCCATGGCATTGGTGTGCACGAGATAAGAGAGACCTTTTCTGGTACCGCACCATAACACGCCATTGTCATCTCTGAAGATTGACCAAAAACCATATGTTATGTTATCGACATCACCATCTATGATTTTTTGAATTGATTGATCGGCTGGATTGTAATGATATAGATTGATATCACTGCCACACCATATTGTATGATCATGGTCAGCATAGACTGCCCTGGCCCAGTGGCTAAATATGTCATTGGGCAGTTTCTTACTTATTTTTTCCTTCCATCCTCCGCTCTTCTTATCAATGACGAACAGGCCACCCAATTCAATGTTGGCTATGATTGAATCACCTGATACTGTAATTCCTCTCACAGCGTTTGGATTTGATTTGACATCTCCGGATGCATATGACAAATACGTTGTAAACCGATCAGGCTTCAAATTGAGCATGCTCAGACCCAGCGGTGAACAGAACCAGATCTGTCCATCCCTGTCAATTATGTATGGTAAGGAGGAAGACCAGGTTTCATCTTTTATTTTCTGGATCGTACAATCATCAGATGGACTGATGATATGAATGTATTTGTCAGTTCCTGAATGCTCCTGGAAAAGAAAAACATCAAGATGTGGATTGTAAATGAATCCATCTTCAACTCCTTTGTAACCGGAGTTGAACACTTTCTCGCGAAGGCCATCACGTCCTAGCTTAAAAAGTTGCCCTGATTCTTCCTTTTTAGGTGGAAAGTTATAGGCATAATAGTAAAATTTATCATGCACGTGTTGGATCCAGGAGATTGAATTATATTCTGCATTTGGATACCTGGCAAGGATGTTTCCCGTAGAATCTAAATTAATCAGGTCACCATGCTCAGCACCCCAAATCGTTCCTGCCTGATCTACAAATTTGACGATCAATTGATCGAGTTCTTTGATGTCATAGATCTTAAATCCTTCTGAGGAATGATAGGTTACAAGCCGTATAGGTTTCGAAACAGCACCAAAGAACATTTTACCATAATGATTGGTGGCCGTCAGATCTGTCTTGAAATTAGTGGCCCATCGACCAGGCTGAGATTTCTGAAAGATGAGTGGAATGCCTCCGGGAAATCTTTGCTCCGGTCTCTCAATTTCCTCTGATTTCGGGTTGAAAAAAACAAGCTTCCAGTTATCATATCCATCATAACCCTTTAGCCAAATCCAACCGGAATCATCCTGGCCTATAGATTCAAGGCTAAAACCGTCAAGAAAAAGTTGCTCTAATGTCCAGTGTTTGAAAGTATAACCGCAATAGCGATCTAATCCTGCATGGGTGGCGATCCAGATAAATCCTTCGCTGTCCTGGAATACATGATTGATGACCGAATGGGATAATCCATCATTCGCATCAAAGTTGTAAAAATGAGGCAGAAATGCATTTTGGCTATGCGTACCTGAACAGCACAGCAGTGTAAAAATAATTAACAGAGCTGTGCGTACTAAATGCTGCATACAATCTCTTCAAAAAATTGACTTATAGTAAAGATATTATTATTCTTAAAAGTGAAAAGACATTTTGTCTAATGTAAAGCGTCAACATAAGCCAACGTTAACCTTAGGCTGTCCCTAAGCTTAACGTTGTTGCATTTAGATCCAAACTTCGTTTGCATCTAAATGATAAAGTGCCGTAGGCACGGCCGATATTGTAACGACGGAATTTATTCCGTCGAATCTTGTGCAAGGCGCAGCCTTGCAAACGCACGAACGTAGGTTAACCTACGCTCAACATTGCGTTTTTTAGATGCAAACTTCGTTTGCCTCTCATTTCATGTATTTTGCCAAAAAAAAACTTCATGCAAACTGCATGAAGTTTTTCTTTTCTTTGATCACTCGATCACCACATCATGCTTCGAATCAACCATGGTTCGACCTGCTTTTACTCATCCTTTTGCTACAGCTCACCAACCTTGTACGACAGCTCAGCAACCGCCCGATCACAAGATCACTCGATCACCCGATCACAAGATTTTTAATGCGCGATCACTACCTTTTCTGTAAATCTGTCTTTCCCGGTTTCCACTATCAGTGTGTAGATGCCACCAATCAGCTTGCGGACATCAAGACGTGTATTGAAATTAAGGTTGGTGTTTTTTTCTTCCATCACGATGCGGCCGGAGG
>JBATMM010000273.1:0-5156 GCA_049289835.1 Saprospiraceae bacterium
CCGGACCAGGTCCTCCATCTAAGATCATAACGGAATCAATGTCCGTTCCACATGCATTGGTGACGGTCAGTGAATAAAGACCCGGTGAAGAGATTGTAAGTTGTGAAAGTAATGATCCATCATTCCACAAATAGGTAACACCTGCAATGCCGGCATCCAGTGTTGTCGTCTGTCCCAGACATAATGCAAAATCAGCTGGTAAATCAATAAATGGAAGATTTGTATTCATCGAGACGACTACAGTATCACTATATGAATTACACATATTATATACCCTGACAAAGTAAGTTCCTGCCCCATTGATCACTAAAGAATCTGAAGTACTCATATCATTCCAAAGAAATTGTCCGATTGATGTATTTGCATATAGCACCATTTGTTGGCCGGGGCATAAGCTAAAATCAGGTCCAAGATCAGGAGGTAATACCAGCGGATTAAATAGCACATCAACACTATCCGAATCTATACCGCAAACATTGGAAATGGTCACAGCATATGTCCCATTTGCCGTAACACTATATGTTGACAATGAAGAGCTATCCTGCCAATGGAACACTCCGGTATTCATACCCGGATTTAATAAAACAGTATCGCCCTCACATGACACAACAGATAATCCAAGATCAGCATGAGGTTGTAGGGTCTCTGTTACAAAAGTTTCTCCAGTCTCAACACCGCAGAAGTTAGTGACGGTTACACTGTATTGACCGGGTCCTGTGATGGTGTAGGAAGAATATGTAGAGCTGTCCTGCCATAAAAAAGTCCCCATATCCGGATCCAAATCAATATTGATCACATCGTCGTCACACAATAGAAAAGAATCCGCACCGATGTAGAAGGAAGGCGGACTCAAAGAACTGATGTCAATATCAGCACTTTCTTCACCACACATATTACTGATCGTAAGTGCATATGTCCCGGCAGTTGTGACTGAATATTCTGCATCATCGGAATTGTCCTGCCACAAAAAATCACCAAGCGAAGGATCAAACTGAAATACGATTTCTTCGTCTTCACACAATATGGTATCATTTCCAAATGAAAATGGTGATGGAGGATTCACGTAATCCACCTGTATTGTGTCACTTGTAATATAACACCCATCATCGAGTGTCACCTGGTAAATGCCCGGATCAGAAATAGAATATTCCGGATATGTGGAACCATCCTGCCATTCATATACACCATCATCAGGGTCCAGTGAAATTGTCAAAACTTCACCTGCACATAGAATAACATCAGGACCGACATCAACCGGCGGCGGATTATTGAGGTTCACCTCAACAGAGACTTCCGCTTCCAAACATCCATAAGAAACAGTCACCATATATTCTCCTGATGAATATACCGTGATCTGCGGGTCAGAGGCTCCATTGCTCCACTCATACTTCGCGCCAATGATCGGGGGATTAAGTATAGGTTCAAGCAAAACAGAATCGCAAGCGAATAGAGGTCCGTAGAGGGTTACATCAAATGGAATGACAGGCACTTCTTCTACAATGACATCATCAACGTAATAGTAAGCGAAAGCAGGATCATTGGTGCAGGTGGGTTCTAAAGGAGTTTCTGCATCGGTATGAAAATTACCAATTGTAATATAGGCTTCGTTTCCTACAGCCTGATAAAAGTCAAAAACAAAAACCCACTGCATGGTGTCATTATAAAATGCACTTCCTCCTGTGATTTGAGGTGTGGCGCCTACTGGATTGCCGGTTGGTCCGGAGGGAGTTAGTAGCGCACCTACCTGATTGACTCCGCAACTATTGTTAGCGAGATTCAGCCAATAACCGATTTTATAGCATTTTCCTGCTTCAAGGGTTTGCAATAGTGGAGTTCCTATAAATTCCCTGTATTCATATGAAGAGAGTTCTCTAAAATACATGCCACAATAGCCAAAGCCGGTATGTGCATTTTGATAGCCAGCCCAATTGCTCGGAACACCTACTATAAAGTTAGCACAGCGATTAAAATAGTCAGAAGAGGTTGTACCCCCATCCCAGGGGGTACACGGCAGAAGCCATCCGCTTGGTGGTCCTGTCGTAATAGGACAATATGCGTATGTTTCAAAACTTGGATTAGGTACAAGATTCTGTGCATACAAGGAGAATGTGCTCATGAAATGAGCCATCATCACTAAACCAAACACAGAAATTGTGAAATTTTTAGAGCTATAAGGGCCTTTCATATTCCGGTCTCTATACGGGATTTAAGATACGTAACTTTTTAAAGCGTACCTTTGCGTTCTATAATTGACTTTTCTATTGAAAAGGCCCACAGGACTCCCGGAATGGCCTTTATTTCCCCAAAACTGATATTAAATATTTTATGAGTACGTTTCAAGAAATGGGCCTCAAAAAGGAAATCCTGGACGCTATCGGCGAGATGGGTTTTGAGACTCCTACATCCATCCAGGAAAAGGCCATTCCCGTCATCCTTACTTCAGCAAAAGATATCATAGGTCGCGCTCAAACCGGTACCGGTAAAACAGGTGCCTTTGGTCTGCCTATCTTACAAAAGCTGAATCTAAAATCTGAACATGTCCAGGCCATAATCCTTTGCCCTACAAGAGAGCTATGTATTCAGATCACAAAGGAGATCCAGAATTTTGCAAAGCATCTTTTAAATGTTCGGGTGATTCCGGTTTATGGAGGCACCAGCATGGAAACACAAGTGTATGCTTTAAAACAAAAAGCACAGATCGTGGTCGGTACACCCGGTCGTACACTGGACCTGATCAATCGTAAAAAACTAAAACTCGAAGAAATTCAATGGGTCGTGCTTGATGAAGCCGATGAGATGCTGTCGATGGGATTTAAAGATGACATGGATGCTATTCTCGCAACGACACCTAAGGAAAAACAAACATTGCTTTTTTCGGCGACGATGCCGCACGAAATCATGAGGATTGTCAAAACCTACATGAAGGATCCCATTGAGATCGCAGCCGAACAAATACAAACGGGTGCAGACAATGTCACGCACCACTATTATGAAGTACAGGCCAGGGATCGATATGTAGCGCTCAAGCGTATCATCGATATGCAACCCGAGATCTATGCTATCGTTTTTTGCAGAACAAGAGCGGAGACAAAAGAGATAGCAGAGAAACTTTCTGCTGAAGGATATAATTCAGATGCATTGCATGGCGATCTTAGTCAGCAGCAACGCGAGTATACACTGGGTCGATTCAGAACAAAGACATTACAACTATTGATTGCAACTGATGTAGCTGCGCGTGGACTTGATGTGTCGGATCTTACACACGTCATCAATTACAATTTGCCGGATGATCCGGATACGTATATACACCGGAGCGGAAGGACAGGACGTGCGCATCGTAAAGGGATATCCATAACGATCATCAATTCGAGAGAAAACAATCGTATCAAAGATCTTGAGCGTCGTGTTGGAAAGCCTTTTGAGCGAAAGAAAGTACCTACAGGAAAAGAAATATGTGAGAAGCAATTATTTCATCTTGTTGAAAAGGTAGAGAATGTAGAAGTTGAAGAAAAGCAGATCGCTGAATTTCTGCCGGTGATTTTTAATAAACTGGCCTGGTTGGATCGTGAAGAATTGATCAAACGATTTGTATCTGTTGAATTCAATCGTTTCCTGGCGTATTATAAAAATGCACAGGATATCAATGTGGATCATCGCAAACCAGATAGTAGTCGCAACGACAGAAGTGACAGAGGAAGAAGTGAGAGAGGTGAGAGAAGTGAGAGGAGAGATGATCGCAGAAGTGAAAAGCCATGGGAAGAACGCAGAGAAAAAAGGCAGGGAGCGGGGAGCGGGGAGCAGGGAGAAAGAAAAGAAAGAGCAGGGAGCAGGGAGCAGGGAGATCGTTATGAAAGAAGTGACAGAGATAAGAAAGATACACGGAAGTCTCCTTCAGGGGATTTAGGGGTAAAAGGGCAACCAGAATTTGAAACAAGGGATAGGAGCAGGAAGGTTGATTTCAAAAGTGAAGAAAAAAGACAGGGAGCAGGGAGCAGGGAGCAGGTAGAGCGACCTGATAGAGGGGCAAGAGATGATTGGAAAAAGGCTGAAAAAAAAGGAGTGACACCGCGTGGACGTGATGACGAAAATGCTACATGGAGCAGAGAGGAACGTGCGCCTAAAAGAGATAAATATGCCGATAAGCCAGAGCCAGCTAAACGTGGTGCCGATAGGCCTAAAGTAAAATTTGCACCACTCGTAATCAATCTCGGCACAGTCAATAAATTTAATCCGAAAGAACTTTTATCTCTCATCAATCAATACATGCCTGACCAGGAAGCGCAGGTAGGTAAAATTGAAGTCAGCTATACGCACACCATTTTTGACGTTGATGCAGAATATCAGGACCAGGTGATCGGTGCATTCCGAAAAGCGCAATACAGAGGCACGAAGATTATTGTAGATCAGACGAGGAAGAAGAAGAACAAGGAAATTTAGACCCCATCACTTCGCTGCTTCCCGGACAAGTCCGTGAAGGCTTAGTTTCTCCCCTATGTTCCTGCACTTAACTCATTCCACTTTGTGGAATTACGTTTTCATTCCGGAAACCCCGGGGCATTCTGTTATCAGTGATCGAGTGATCAGTGATGTACTTTTTTAGTAAGAAAATCCACCCTACTTTAATTGTCATTGAATTTGTAAATTTCATATTCATTTCACCGATATGAATCTTATGAAATTTCTTCTAACATCATTTGTGATCCTTTTCTTTCTTGATGGTATAAATGCCCAATCGGTTTCTGCGGCCGAGTTGATGAGAGTTCCATTTACAAGTCATCATCACAAGGAACAAAAAGAATACTTTCTCTACCTGCCGGCTGGATATCGGAGTAGTCCTGATCGCAAGTGGCCTGTCATGATGTTTCTGCACGGAAATGGTGAGCGTGGAAATGGACGCGAAGATCTGGATTGGGTGATAGTGCATGGTCCGCTGTATGAAGCATGGATTCAAAAACGTGATCTGCCTTTCATCATCATTGCGCCACAGCTGCCGATGCATGGAATGGATACAATAAGCTATATCCGCGATCGGAAAATTGAGCAGATTCCAAAAAGACTTGAAGAAGGAGTTCCGGAGAGACCGCATGAATTTTTGACACCACAAAAGATGGAGCCGACAACTCCGGTTGCATTTTTACCTAATGCTCTGCCTCCTT
>JBATMM010000274.1:0-11181 GCA_049289835.1 Saprospiraceae bacterium
CTGAATGGTATGACTTTCCATTCACCATACTTAGAAGAAATTTTATAGGAAGGCATTCTTTCCACGATCCTTTCCTTATCCATTCTGTACGCGATTAAATCCTGAATGGAGATCAGCTTCAATCCATGTTTTTTAGCAATCTCTGCAAGTTGGGGAAGGCGTGCCATGGTACCATCTGTATTCAGAATTTCCACCAGTACACCTGCAGGATAATAGCCTGCAAGCCGGGCAAGATCAATAGCTGCTTCTGTATGTCCGCTGCGACGCAATACACCGCCCGTTTTAGCTCTCAAAGGAAAGATATGCCCGGGACGCGCATAATCATCTGCTTTAACTGCAGGATTCACCAATGCTCTGATACCGGTGGCACGATCATGAGCCGAAATACCAGTAGTGCATCCGCGTCCTATCAGATCAATTGAAACTGTAAATGCTGTTTCATGAAGAGCTGTATTTTCCCTGACCATCATCTGCAGCTTCAATTCGTCAGCTCTTTTTTCATCCAGCGGTGCGCAGATCAGGCCACGACCATGTGTAGCCATGAAATTGATGATCTCCGGCGTAACGCATTCCGCTGCACAAATAAAATCACCTTCGTTTTCACGATCCTCATCATCAACTACAATGACAATTTTTCCGAGCCGTATATCTTCAATCGCTGAGGCAATCGAATCCAACTGCGAAGGTTTATCCATAATTTCCATTTGGGGATTTATCATTTCGGCAGATATTCATTTTGAGTAATAATCAATTTCTCCAGCTTATTCACCTGGTCTTCCCAGTTAAAATGAGCGACAACATATTCACGACCTGCATTTGCCATTTCTTCATACCGGTCAGGTTGATCCAATAATAATTCGATACTGCGCACGATGTCACCAATAGTATCAGCTACAAGAATATGTTTTCCGGGTGTAGCTCCAATGGCATTGTTGACCATGGAAGAAGTCACACAAGGTAAACGCATCGACATCGCTTCGAGAATTTTGTTTTGAAGTCCAAGACCTGAAAACATGGGTGCCACAAAGATACGACCATCCTGATAGGCTTCCCGAATGTCTTCGACCCATCCACTGACTGTAACCCCATCAACCTTATTTAATGCTGAAACTTCATGACCCGGACGTGCTCCTGCGATGAGCACCTTCACTTTCCTCTTAAGTTTAAGTAGTTCAGGTACCAGGTTTTTGACAATAAAAGTAGCTGTTGACTTATTCGGGCCATAACCCAGGTTACCTACGAAAACAAGATCGTAAGAAGGCTCATGTTCTCCCTTATTCTCCCAATATTGCGAGTCAACACCATTTGGAATCACTGCGATATGTTCTTTTGAAGGCATTTTTAATCGCTCCCTGTCCTGTGCCGAAATGATGATGTGTTGATCAAAGTCTTTGTAGATCGTTCGTTCATATGCGGCCAACCTCCTGGCTTCCATTTCAAAAAAAGATCTGAATATCTTGTGCTCAACTGCACGCTGATGCATCCCTTCAGAAAACACGTCCATGTAATCCAATGTTTTCCGGAAAGGTAAAGCCCTGACATATCCGGCAGCTCGTATGAGCTGACAAATGACATGATCAGGTTCGATATGAATGATATGATATTGAACTTGTCGCTTAATCGTCCTGTCGAGAAAATAACTCACCTGCAAAGGAAGTCCTTCGAGCCATCCTGAAAGAATCTGAAATGGTAAAAGCCATTCTCTTATCCTGAAAACACGAACTGATTTACAATAAGGTCGCATTGCATCCAGCGCTTCCTGACTGATGGACTTGTGTGATATGGCTACCAGATGAATTTCATGGCGCTTGCTCAGGATTCTGATCTGGTGAAATGCACGAAGTTTATCACCTTTTTCTACCGGAAAAGGGAATCGCGATGTAACGTAGACTATCCGCACGTCTGGTATGAGTGATTAATTCGAAGCATTACTCGCTGACGATACCTCAGCAGGTTGATGATAAGACATCAGCGATTGGTATATTTCCATGATCTGACTGGCGGCTTCATGTTTATCAAATTGTTCAGAAGCTTTTTCGATCGCACTTAACCCGATTTGAGATGCATCCTCAGGATGTTCAATACAATAGTGGATGGCTTCAATAAAATCTGCCGCATTATTAGCCAGAAGAAAATGCTTTTTATCCTGTCCCTCAATTCCTTCCTTACCCAGTGATGTCGTGATGATCATTTTACCCATGACCATTCCTTCGACAATCTTCACGCGCATACCACTTCCTGAAAAGAGAGGTACAATCATCACAGAATGCCTGCTGATAAATTCTGCCGCATCAGCTACTTCGCCATGTACCACGACATTTGGCAATCGAAGTTCAAGCAATGACATAGGCGTATTCCGACCCGCAATATGAAAAGTGATCTTAGGCCATTTCTTATGAATTTTTGGCCAACAGTTCGTGAGAAACCATTCAAGGCCTTCCATGTTTGGCATCCAATCCAGAGAACCTATAAAACAAAGTGACATCTCTTTTCCAAATGAAGGCGCATGATATGGATAAAGATCAGGATCAAATCCAATGGGAGCTGCTGAAGCTCCGTTCTTATATCCTTTTTCTCTAAACTGTTTGAGGTCGCGTTCTGTAAGTGTCACCAGGTAATCATAAACAGGGAATTGTTCTATCTCATACTGACGAAGTTTGTGCGTCAGATAAGCCAGATACCATTTCTTCAGATTTGAACCGGTATTCTCGGTGATGCGCTCCCATATTTCATGCTCCACATTGTGGGCTCTCATCACAATTCTTGCATCAGAATGTCTTCGGATCGTATCTACATATGGAGCAAGATAAAGTGTCTCTAACTGGATGATATCAAATTCTTCTTCATTGAGGATTTGAATCAATTTAGCACGAAAGAGGCTTGATTTAAAACGGCGTATGTGATACGATTCACCTGATACGATACTTGCAAAAGCTTTCCATGGTTTTATTGAATTGTCGAGTTCGACTGCATGGATTCGGGTGAAGTAATTATAATCGGCAGGGAGTGATGAAGGGTCCATGTAATGTTTGCTGGTGTTCATGCACAGCAAAGTAATATCACAACCCATTGTTTTCAATTCTTTACAAAGGTTACTTACAGCGATTGATTCACCATCTTTCAACGGGTAAGGAAACTTTTTGCAAAGGAATAAAACCTTCATACTGTCATTCCGATTGGCGGACCACAAAAGTAGTCTTTTTAATAGTGTCTTTGGGGGGTCATCTCCCGCAAAACAGGGTATAAGGCAGGGGAATGACACATATTTTGCAATTTTGTGACCTGATGGAGATAAGCAATACTTACGAATGGGCAATATCAGCTGATGATATCTATCGCCGATACGGTTCATTGGAAGTACTGAAAGGAGTCAGTATTAAGGTAGCTAAAGGAAAAATGGTGGCTATCGTAGGTAAATCCGGATCAGGTAAAAGTACTCTTTTGCACATCCTTGGAACGCTTGATACGCCGGATCAAGGAGACGTATCCATATGCGGGATTCCTGTGAAGGGCCTCACCCCAAAAAAACTGGCTGCACTGCGAAGCCAATATCTGGGATTTGTATTTCAATTTCATCATCTTCTGCCGGAATTCTCGGCCTTGGAAAATATAGCTATGCCTGCATTGATCACCGGCATGAAAAAGAAAGATGCGTTCAGGAGAGCCCATGAGCTTTTAGGATATCTCAGTCTTGATGACAGGAGTACACATAAACCAAATCAGCTATCAGGTGGAGAGCAACAAAGAGTAGCTATCGGAAGAGCCCTGATGAACGAGCCGGATATAATACTGGCAGATGAACCTTCAGGAAATCTTGATACAGAAACGTCTATACAAGTACATACTCTATTAAGACAGATCACTACAGATATGGGCAAAAGTCTTGTCATCGTGACCCACAATGTTGATCTCGCCGCCCTGAGCGATACAATTTATGAAATGAAAGATGGGATCCTTGTTACTGAAAAAACGCAAACATTAATATCCGGATGATGGTCATGAGAATTGGGGAATCCAGGTATTTATGTACTTACCATCGGGATCTAATCTTTTTCCAACCGCTTCATAATTGATGATTCTGTCGTCACGTGAATCCGGGCCTAAACCTGCCAGGTTGAGCCATGACACCCAGTTGCTGCAAGGATCATAATCGACAACCTTTGATTCAAAATAGGCAGCGCCCAATCGCCAGTCAAGGTTTAATACTTTGAGATAATACCCGGCCACCAAGCGTCGGAGCTGATCCGGAAGCCAACCGGTTCTGTTGAGCTGATGCATGGCGGCATCAATGATCATCACGCCGGTAAAACCTTGCTTCCATCGCAGCAAAGCATCAGGATCGGTTATGGTTTTTATAGGGACCCCTTTAATGCCTGATTTGTAAAAAATCTTATCTCCGTATTTTTTCCCCATAAGCCGGAGATAGTCTCTGTATAAAAGATATTGCTGAACATCTTCTCCACCATTTTTAAAAAGAGGAGCCGCATAGAAAACTTTCTTTGGTGATAAGCAACCCATAGATAGCCATGGAGAAAGAGAAGTTCCATCAGATATGACAGAAGAAGGAGGATCGTGAAGTCCGTATTCAATTAATGCTATAAGACCTGCTGATTCACCTCCTGTAAAACTCTTAATGGTGTCATCACCATCAGCATTAATCAAATCCTGAATTGCCGGAATCTCTCCCGGCTCAATGTCTTCAGAAAAGGATGGAATAATTTCAGGTGTATCAAAAGGTGTCCTTACATAAATAATCTGTTCTGTTTCTTTTTTGAAAATGGTAAACGAATCAGGACAATGTGTGACCGGATAAGGTAGGTCAGATGTATAGAATAACATTTTGCCTCTGCTGTAACGTACTTCACGTCCTATGGTCCATAATTTTTTTTCTAACCGATCCTGAACGTTGACTTCTTCACGGGTCCGTTCCCGATTACAATACACCCAGTTGATCTGATGCACTACAGCGAGGTCATATAGAATCTTTTCAGGATCCCCCACCCTGACGATGAGCTCAGATCCTTTGCTTCTAAGGTTTTTTCTTAAGTCACTTATGCTTTCAATTAAAAAGCGAACTCGTGAAATCCCTGTTTTAGATGTTCCATAAATTGTTTTCGTCTTAAAATCCTTAGGGTTGAATATAAATATGGGCATTAGTTCATCACTACTCCGGATAGCATCCTGCAAGGCTTCATTATCATGTAGCCTCAAATCCTGCCTGAACCATAAAATTGACCTTATCATATCTTTAGGACTTCAAAAGTAGAGATTAACCGATAAGAAAACCTAAGCGCTTATCTTTGTTGCTTAATAATCAAAAAAACTATGAAATTCTTTCAGATTCTTTTTCTTTCAGCCTCATTGCTGATGTCGTGTAAACCAAAAACAGATGAGGCAAAAGTACCCGAAATGCCTGCAAATGCTGATGTCACCACTTATGAGACCGAAATCATGAAAATTCATGATGTAGCTATGCCTAAAATGACTGACCTGAATAAATTAGAAACAGCATTAAGGAATATCAGGACCGAAGCAGGTCATTCAGAATTAGGAAGTGCCGCTATTCCACAAGGACTGGATGATATGATAGCCCAGGTCAAAGCCACGGAAAACGGTATGCTGGACTGGATGGAATATTATACGCCGATGAGAGCTAAACTTCAGCCGGATGTGATGCTTGAATTTATGAAGCAGGAGCTTGTCAAAATCACACAGGTGAATAAAAACATTGATGACACCATTGAAAAAGCAAAAGCATGGTTAGCCGCACATCCTTCTTAAGACTGTTGACATCTGATTTTGTTCTCATTTGCGCCATTCCAATTTTTTTTCTCGTCGTTGGATGTAATAAGGAAAATAAAACATTACCCTATCTGGGAAACCAGGAGGTCGTAAATGGAGACACGATAAGGCATCTCGTTCCGGATTATCTTTTGACGGACCAGGACAGCCAGCAGATCAGAATTTCAGGTTATGGAGATAAGGTCTTTCTGGCGGATTTCTTTTTCATATCATGTCCCAGCATCTGCCCCAAAGTGCAGAAACAAATGCTGCGATTGTACAACAAATACAAGGATGATAGCAGAGTCATGCTTTTGTCACATACTATTGATCAGCGTCATGATTCTGTAACCGTACTTAATCGGTATGCACACAATCTTGGTGTTGATACCGGAAAATGGAAATTTTTGACAGCGGAAAAAGATTCTATTTTCTATCTGGCGGATCAATATTTTGTAAGTGTTGTAGATGACCCATCAGCTCCTAAAGGATTTGATCACAGTGGTAGAATAATCCTTCTTGATAAGAACAGGCACGTGCGGGGATTCTGTGAGGGCACAGACCCGGAGTCCGTAACAGCATTTTTTTCAACTGTGGATAAGCTTCTTGCCGAAGAATATAAATAGCTCATTAGCATTTAATTGGAATTCATTGTACCTTTTTGACCGTCGTTTTATTTTCCTTACACTTCTGGTATCTATCAGTATTTCTTGTCATTCCAATCCTTACAGGCAAGGCCATGAGTTATATAAAATTCATTGTGAAAGCTGTCACATGGAAGATGGCAGCGGCCTGGCAAAATTGATTCCTTCACTTAAATCGTCTGACCTGTTCCGTTCTACTCCGGAATGCCTTATATGCCTGATCCGTCATGGTCTCGTCAAAAATCAGCTCACCGGCCAGCAAATGCCTCCAAACAAACGCCTGAATGACGTGGAATTGGCTAACCTCGTCAATTATCTGAGACAGGAATACGCTTCAATCACAAAAGCCGTTACCACTGAGGAGGTCAATGCATGTCTGTCTAATTGCAAAGACGAAGAATAGGGCCAAGGGACCTATCTAAAAAAGATTATTTTTACCGTTCTTAGAAAAGTGCTCATTCTATGTCAATAAAAATGGCAATACCCACCTTTACCAGATTCATCCTGACCAGTGTGCTTTTTAGCATACTGACTCTTCTACAGGGACAAACCTTGCTGACAGCCTCATTGAACACCCCGGGTGGAGCAGGTATCCTGTCAGAAAAGTGTGGCGGCCCATATCAGCTGATCATCAGGCGTGGCCTCAATAATCATGATACTACACTCATTTTTATCAGTGATCTTGGAGTTGCCCAGGCAGGCCAGGATTATAATTTTCCTCCAGGCTCATTTCCTGTCACAATGCTTCCAAAGGATTCTGTCGTGGTTATTCCTATCAATGTCGTAAATGATGCTTTGATTGAAGGCTTAGAAAGTTTAATCTGGGAAATAGCTTATCTGGCGGGAATAAATTCAGGCACCATAAACCTGGAAACTTCCATCACTGATTCTTATTCAGTGAGTATAAATAATCTCACAGATACGATCAAATGGTGCAGAGATATTCCTTTCGTGTTGCTGGCGAGTTCAGATGCTGAAATTCATTGGTCACCTTCTGATGTATTCATTGATTCAACAGGGGAATCGGCAACATTAAAACCACAGGAGTCAGGATGGTATTTTGCAACGGTTGGAAGCAAGACATGTGGGGCCAAAGACAGTATATATTTTAATCTTGCTATTGTCGATATCACAAATCCGGATACAGTCTTTATTTGTAAAGATGGTGAAGGAGTGATTCTGAATGGCACCCTGGAAGGACTGGCTACTGATTTCAAATGGATACCTACTGACTCACTGAGCAGCGCTAATTCTCTAAATCCGGAAGCCAAACCGATTGTAACAACAACATATGTGTTGCAATCAAATATTGGGGTATGTACAGCATTTGATCGTGTAGTCGTGAGAGTGGATTCACTTCCTGAAGACATGCATATTGATATTGCTCCTTTCAAAGATCATTACTGTGCCGGTGAAATGGTGGCTCTTTTTTCACCATCATTTGATTCACTTGATTTTCCTGATATTGAATTCAACTGGATACCTTATACTAACGGAACCTTCGACTCAGATAATGGGATATTAAATGCAGCATTAACTCTGCAGGATACGACTTGGTATATCCGTGAAAATTTCAATAATGCATGCAGTAGTACAGATTCAATACTGATCAATGTAGTCCCTTCTTCAGTTCCGATATCTGTAAGTGATACTGCACTTTGTCCCGGAGCCTCATTTAATGTCATGATATTGTCTAACCAGGTCACAGAACCTGAGTGGACTCCAGAAGAAGGCCTGAGTTGTACAAAATGTCTTAACCCTAATGTTACAGTTATAGGCGCACCCGGTTCCTCACAATCTTATCAATTTTCAGGAAAAATCCTGGAGTGTCCTGTAGGTGCAAATTTAAATATTACCATTCCTGACATAGAGGTACTTAACATACAGGCATTTGATCATGAAGTATGTGCAGGAGATACGACTTCGCTCATCTTACTTAATCCTGAAGGATTATTTGATGTTAACTGGACAATCCCATCCGGGAATGGCATCTTAAGTTGTCCCACTTGTAGCAGCACCCTATTAACTGTGAATTCTGATGGAGGAATTTCAATTTTGATTGACGCCATGGTCACTGATCATACTAAGTATTGTGGTGCCCATGGATTCATTCAATTATCGGCCGGACAACAAATACAAGTGAATGGCCCAGCCATTGATACCTGCCTCGGTAGTACTGCTATCGCAAGGACAGGGAATTCTGATTATACTGATGTGACATGGGATGTCATCAGCGGACAATTATCACTAAGCTGCACTTCCTGTCCTAATCCCATTGTCACGGTAAATTCCGGGGGTATCCTTCGTTTTTTTGCAGAGTCCAATGATCCGAATGTGTGCAAAGTTATAGGCGCAGTCTCTGTATCGATTTCCTCAAGAGATGCCTCAAATTTATTGATTACTCCTGACCCTGCCACCGGGATTGGACAAGGCGCAGATGTCATGGCATCTCTTAATTTTTCGCCACCGCCAGCTTCAGTCACCTGGACCGTAAATGGTGTTACTCTTCCGACTAAAACCACCACCGTTACATTCAATGCGGGCAATGAAATAAATTTTGTGGAAGCAGCTTTTATTAATTCAAAAGGTTGTGAACAAATAGATACTATTTCTTTCCCTACAGTACCGCCTGACTATAAAATTCCCAATGCATTCACTCCAAATAATGATATGGTCAATGATAACTTTAAGATTATCATCAATGGTAATATTGTCGTCAATGATTTTATGATCTTCAACCGGTGGGGCCAGCTTGTCTATAAGGCAGCAGATAATGATTTGACAGGTTGGAATGGCATGTTTAAAAACCAACCGGCAGCATCTGATACCTATGTCTACAAGGCCACTTTAAGATTTCCTGATGGTAAGTCTAAACTTGTTAAGGGAGATGTGATTTTATTGAGGTAACTGATCAGCGACCTTCTAATTCAGATATTGCAATCTTTTTTCATTCTGACTTCATTTGTGGAGTCCGACAAAATTGTACAATAGATGTGCTCAATCATAGGAATACTTAATATCAGTGCTGATCATCAGGAACTCCGTCGCAGGGCTTTGCAGATGAGCAAACTACTCCGTCACCGGGGACCAGACTGGAGCGGTATTTATGATCATGATCATGCTATCCTTGCTCATGAGCGATTGTCTATCGTTGATATCAATACAGGTGCACAACCACTTCTCAATATCGAGCAAACGCACATATTGGCTGTGAATGGTGAAATCTATAATCACAAAGAGCTGGAACACAACCTTACTGTTCCATTTCAATTCCAGACAAAATCCGATTGTGAAATCATCCTTGCAAAATATCTGGAGAAAGGGACAGGCTTTCTTGACGAACTGCAGGGGATGTTTGCTTTTGTGCTGTATGATAAATCTCAAAACGAATGGCTGATCGGTCGTGATCACATGGGTATCATTCCATTATATACAGGATATGATGAATCAGGTAATCTGTATGTAGCATCTGAATTGAAAGCTCTGGTACATTATTGCAAGACCATTACAGAATTTCCTACGGGTCATTATTGGTCAAGTAAAGATGCAGCTCCAGTGAAATATTATGATCGGGATTGGATGTCTTATGATGCAGTTAAAGACAATGGAAGCGACATAGATACATTGAGGAATGCACTCGAGATGAGTGTGCGAAGTCATCTGATGACGGATGTACCGTATGGTGTTTTATTATCAGGAGGATTGGATTCTTCTATTATCGCTGCTGTAGCCAAACATTTTGTCAAGAAGAGAATCGAAGATGATGATTTGTCTGAGGCCTGGTGGCCACAACTTCATTCATTTGCTATCGGACTGAAAGACTCTACTGATCTGATAGCTGCTAAAAAAGTAGCGGATTATATCGGGACGATTCATCATGAAATGAATTTCACTATCCAGGAAGGCATCGATGCCCTGTCGGATGTGATATATCATCTTGAAACATTTGATGTCACGACCGTACGAGCTTCAACACCGATGTACCTGATGGCCCGTCGCATAAAAGCTATGGGTATCAAGATGGTGCTTTCAGGAGAAGGTTCTGATGAAATTTTCGGAGGTTACTTATATTTTCATAAAGCACCTGACGCTAAAGAATTTCATGAAGAGACGGTGCGGAAATTGAAGAGCCTTCATCTTTATGATTGTCTGCGAGCAAATAAATCAATGGCGGCATGGGGCGTTGAGGCCAGGGTACCATTTCTTGACAAAGTATTTATGGATGTGGCCATGCGCCTGAATCCAAAAGACAAAATGGCTGGTAACGGAAAAATTGAAAAATATATTCTCCGAAAAGCATTCGAAGATTACCTGCCGCCTGAAATCGCCTGGAGACAAAAAGAACAATTTTCTGATGGGGTCGGCTATTCATGGATTGACAGCCTGAAAGAATTAGCTAATCAGAAAATATCTGATCAACAGATGGCAAATGCTAAATTCAGGTTTCCGATCAATACTCCTGCAACCAAGGAGGCATACCATTACCGTGAGTTATTTGAATCACATTTTCCATATCCTTCAGCTATCGATTGTATTCCGGGCGGCCCTTCCGTAGCCTGTAGTACGCCACAGGCTATATTGTGGGACAAATCACTCAGTGAAATCACAGATCCTTCCGGTAGATCCGTCAGGTCTGTGCATAATCAATCGTATTAGTATCGTTGATTTCTGATTAATCAGGTTTTATTTACAACGCTTTAAAGAATAGATAATTTTTTATAAGAGTACGGACACGTCGCGACCTGTCCGTACATGC
>JBATMM010000275.1:0-12128 GCA_049289835.1 Saprospiraceae bacterium
TAGCCTGACCGGGACAAAGAATCGTATCTGGTCCAAGATTAAAATCTACGGGAGGCGATTCATAGTTGATATCAATTGTATCTGACGCAAACCCACAATGATTTGAGGCTGACAGAAAATATAATCCCGGTCCTGTAACATTAAAAGTTTGAGATGAGGAACCATCCTGCCATTCAATATTTGTTTCACTGTCTGCATTTGCAAACAGCGAAATGGATGCACCATCACACAACACAGTATCTCTTCCAAGTTCTGCTTCAGGTGGTTTGCCTTTGATCTCAACGCCAATTGTATCTGAAGCAAAGCCACAATGGTTAGTCGCAGAAAGAAAATAAGTTCCGGACGATGTGACATTGTATACAGGAGAACCTGAACCATCCTGCCACATCACAGTAGTTCCGGGATTAGCATGTGCAAATAATTGTAAAGACTGACCCTCACAAAGCAAAGTATCTCCACCAAGGTCTGCAGAAGGAACAACGCCACTGATGGCAACATCAACTGTATCTGCATCTGTTCCACATGAATTACTAACCTGAAGAATGTATGTTCCCGAAACAGTAGTTGTGAAATCAGAATTAGTACTTCCATCCTGCCATAGATAATTTACACCCAGGATGCCGGAATTCAATGTCACGACAGAACCTGCGCATTCGAGAATATCCGGACCAAGATCTACTTGCGGACCGTTTGAATTCTCGGTGATGTCAATAGTGTCAGTCTCAGAGCCACAAGAGTTGGAAATCATAAGAATAACAGACTGAGCCTGAGAGGTGCTGAATGATGAACCGGTGCTACCATCCTGCCACAAATAATTGACACCAATGATGCCGGGAGATACCGTGATGACATCACCAGGACAAACAGATTGATCTGCACCGAGATCGAGTGAAGGGACTGGTGGCAAATACGTGATATCTACTGAGTCTGATGAAGAACCACATGCATTTGTAATCGTTGCATAGACAACGCCAGGGCCGACCACATTAAAATTATTATTTGCAGAGCCATCCGACCAGAGAATATTCACGCCAGGTGAGCTGATGGAGAGAGTCAATGATTGTCCCGGACACAATGACGTATCCTCACCAAGTTGAAGCGGAGGAACAGAAGGCAATAATGTCGACATCAAAGTATCGTAACTAATACCACAATTGTTGTTGACCTGCACAGTGACAAGACCTGGTGAGGAAACATCGAATGTAGATGATGAAGAACCATCGTGCCACAACCATGAAACAACATCCGAAGATATGGGTGTAAGAAAAAATGTATCACCCATGCAAAAAGAAACATCCTGACCCAAAGAAACGGAAGGTGCAGGTCCGGCATCAATGATCGTAATGGTATCAGCATCTGCACCGCAAACATTGCTTACCGTGAGACTATACAAACCCGGAGAAGCAACAGAGAGCGAGGATGATTGCGAACCATCATTCCACAAAAACTGAACACCGGAGATACCTGAATCGACAAGAAGAGTATCGGATTGACAAAGGCTGAGAGAAGAAGGTAAATCAACCTGTGGCGGATTGGCATTTAAGCTTACCATCACAGTATCAGAAGCCGAAGAACATGCATTTGAAATTTGCAAAGTATAGATTCCAGGAGCGGACACGATCAACGAGTCAGCCGTACTCAGATCCTGCCAGCTGTAATTGACACTTGAGACATGAGCATAGATAATATATTGTTCACCAGGACAAAGATTAATATCAGGACCAAGATCAGGTGCCACGAGAGGATCTACATATTGAACAGAAATATTATCAGCACCAGAACCGCAATCCGTAGTGACAGTCAATGAATAATTACCTGATTGTGTAACAAGAAATGTAGAAGAGGTAGATCCATCCTGCCAAACGTAATTACCAATGAGACCATTTCCGCTCAGCGTTAATGTTTCTCCGGAACAAAGCACTTGATCGGGAGGTAATGATACTGTAGGAGTTGCATCCTGAATTTCCACCTCTATATCATCTGTGATGGAGAAACATGAATTTGAAACCGTGACAGAATAAATCCCGGCACCATTGACTTCAATATCAGAGTCAGTAGAACCATTTTGCCAAAGAAAAGAAATAGCATTAGTAGCATTGCTCACATCGAGTGTGATAGGGAGTTGTGCAGGACAGGCTACGATATCAGGGCCAAGATCAAACTCCGGTTCTTCTACTAAAATTGCGGATACCTGGTCACTGGTATTCCCACATTCGTTAGTAATGGTCAATGAATATACGCCCGGATCAGAGATGGTATAAAACGGTGACATGCTTCCATCCTGCCACTGATAATCACCTGCTGCAGGATCAAAGTCAAATTCAACATCCTGACCAGGACACAATTCAATCAATTGTGGATCAAACTCGAGAGCCGGAGGTATAATATCAGTTACGACGATGTCGTCAGAAAACTCACCACACATGTTGCTTATGGTAAGTTGATAAATACCACCGCCTGAAATAGTATATCCGGGAGAAGTAGAATTATCCTGCCATAAAAAACTACCAAGATTGGGATCAAACGAAAGGACGGTGTCTTCACCAGGACAAAGATGTGTATCGGATCCAAGTGTAAATGGAGCTGGTGGATCCAGCACAGTGACAGTGATCTCATCTGTAGTAATATCACATCCGTCATCAAGAGATACTGAATAAACACCTGAAGTAGTAATTGTATAATCAGGATCTGTTGATCCATCCTGCCATACATAATCACCGGCGTTGGGATCGAGAGTGATATCGTAGCTATCGCCATTGCAGATAGTAGCGGATGGAGGTCCGATCTCTACAGGATCAAATGTGCCCAGGATAGTGACTTCAATGGAGTCTGTCCCGATGTCACAGCCTTCGGTAACCGTCAGTGAATATGTACCGGATTCGAATACTGTCAAAGTTGGGCCGGATGACCCATCTTCCCAGTGGTAACCAACATTTCCAAGGTCTGGATCAATCTCGTAAGAGTTGCATGCAGTGACAGGTCCGCCCAGATCAAAATCTATAGTTTCCGACGGCCCGCCCTTTACTACCGAAACATCGTCGACGTAATAATAGGAAATAAGTGGATTATTACACATAGGGTCTCGCGGCGAGTTAGCATCGCTATAGAAATTTCCAATGACTATCCACTCTTCACCACCTAAGGCAGGATAACATCCTGAAATCAATGTCCAATTTTGAGTATCACTGATGTAGCCAATATTGGCTTCAACCTGTGGCGTAACGTTATACACGCCTAAGCTTGGTAAAAAAGGCATCGCAACAGAAAAATAAGCGCCCATGCGTTTAATGCCACAACCATTTTCAGCAAGGCTAACCCAAAAATTAACATCATAATAAAAACCAGCTTCCATAGGTTCGGTCAGATGTACCATCAGGTATTCCCGGTAAGTAAAAGTAAGGATCCATGTATATAATCCTGCATAGGCTACTCCGGTATGGGCTGCCTGCATACCCTGGAAATTAACCGGGACACTTACACCAGAGGTAGCTGTAGCGCAAACATTAAAATAATCACATGTTCCCTGAGTAGCATTACTCCATGGATCACACGGCAGCACACCGCCCTGCCCTGGACCGGTAGGACAAATAGTATAATCTTCAAAACTTGGATTAGGTACTATGTTTTGAGAAAAAGAATCAGAGACAATACAAAGAATAACCCATAAGGAAAGAAGAGATGTAAAAAAGGGGTTGGACTTTTTCATTCACATAAAAGCATGTGGTGAAAATTACAAAAAAGGAAGAGAATCAGGAATCAACAATCCATTTGTCATCGTGCCAGGACATAAACAGACGATTACATTTTTGTTTACCGGCAGGAACAATGAACCGTAAAAATCATGTTCCTGATTTGAGGCCAATTCCTTTAAATTATTCAACCACAACAAACCCGTTCAATAAATCTTCAATATCAGAGATGTGCTGATCCACAATCTCCTCCGAAGAATAAACAAGGAACTGAGTAGCTCCGCCGGATGTAGAGTAATAATAACCGTAGTACGAGAATTTAATATCCTGTATCGTGCCCGTCATTCGCATCATCAGTACTTTCAATCCATTGACGTATCGGTATTCTTTTTTGATGATCTTGACATCGGGTGCGGCATCACGGGCATTGTCTAAAGCGATATTTGCGAGGGACTCAAGCGGCAGGTCCAGTTTTTCGGTGATCATCATGCCATACAGGCCATTGGCGATATCATTGATTTCATATTCGGCAGCTTCAGTTTCCTCTCCCTTTTTAAAAGACCATTTTTTAGGATCCAGGTAGCAGCCTATTCCTAACCTTGTGCTTTTGAGAAGGAAAGAAGATTTGTCGCTCCTGGCATATTTCTCAGGATTAGTAAGGATTTCATCTGCGTTTATAGAATCCTTATTGACATAAGTCCATGTCCCATTGTCATAAAGTGTGACCTCCTCTCCTGTTTGCGTTACGGCCGATTGTTGGGCATAAGACGATATGGTTATGCCAATAAACCCTGCCAATAAAACTAATTTTTTCATAGACCATATCTGGATTGAAAATGAAAGATGCAAATTTTAACCGCACCAAAAATAACAGCAAAACCCGCATCCTTTTAAAAAGAGTTTATTAGGGCAATCGGGCAAAGGACAAGAGATTAAGGTCTTATATAAGGCTGGGCTTCGAAAATTTTAAACAAAATGCTGTCATTTTTATTTCATTAGCTGTTTGTTAGATTCAGATCAGATTCCAACCCAGATCAACCCCTCCTCTATTTAGTTGGTCGGTTTAATGTGCGTATTTTGAGGGCCATAAATTATAAAAGTAAAATTGTGAACACACATCCCTTAGTAACGAGGCTATTGGTTTTGTTTGTCCTGTCAGGGTTCATTTGCTGTAAAGGCAAAAAAGACAGTATGGTGCCTTCGGCTTCAAATGCAGCGCCACCTGCACTCCGTGTTGAGGGGATGATTGCATCAAGCCAATCACTCAGCGCCAATTTCGAAGTGCCGGGGACCATCCTTGCTTTTGAGACCACCGAAATCCACCCTGAAGTCTCTGGTCGCCTTGTCAATCTTAACTTAAATGAAGGTGCAAACGTATCCAAAGGGGCTCTTTTAGCAAAACTTTATGATGGAGATCTTCAGGCACAAATGCGCAAACTTGATGTGCAACTTAAAATCGCCGAACAAACCGAAAAAAGGCAGTCCGAATTATTAAAAATACAAGGGATCAGTCAGCAAGAGTATGATTTAAGCTTACTTGAAGTGCAAAGTCTCAAAGCAGACAAAGACATCGTCCAGGAAAGTATCCGCAAGACAGAAATCAGAGCACCGTTCGACGGAAAGTTGGGACTGAAGAATGTAAGCCCCGGGGCATATGTTACTTCAACGACAGTGATGACAACGATCAGCCAGGTCAACAAACTTAAAATACAGTTTAATGTCCCTGAACGATACGGTCCACTCTTAAAAAACGGATTGGCAGTTTCTTTTTTAGTTGATGGATCTCCTACAACATTCAAGGCGAGTATCATGGCCACCGAAATTGAAATTGATGAAGATACACGCAGCCTTGCGGTCAGGGCACTTGTCAAAAATCAGGACAAGTCTTTGATTCCCGGAGCTTTTGCCAAAGTGAAAATTGTACTGGGTCAAAATGGCGATGCACTTCTTATACCCAATGATGCAATCCTGCCCCTCGGAAGAAAAAAACAAATCTATCTGTATAAAGGAGGAAAGGGCATGCCGACAGATATCACGACCGGTGTACGTGACAGCACAAACATACAAGTCGTAAGCGGGTTGAAATCGGGCGACACAGTGATTACCTCAGGAATACTTTTCCTGAGACCAGGAATCAATGTAGAGCTTTCGAAAATAAAGTGAGAAAAGCATAACCCTGACAATGAATAATTACTCACAACTGACAACTCACAACTGACAATGAATCTGTCCGAACTAAGTCTGAGGCGTCCTGTCCTCGCCGTTGTGTGTTCCATTATGATCGTGATCTTCGGCGCGATTGGATTTAAGTTTTTGAGTGTACGTGAGTATCCGGCTATCGATCCGGCCGTGATCAATGTGAAGACTTCCTATGTGGGTGCAAATGCTGATATTATAGAGCAGCAAATCACAGAACCACTTGAAAAAGTCGTCAATGGTGTTCAGGGCGTAAAAAATATAACAAGCACAAGTGCACAAGGAAGCAGCAACATTACTGTTGAGTTTGAACTTGGCGTTGATCTTGAGCAAGCCGCTAATGATGTACGCGACAAAGTATCACAAGCAGTAGGCAACCTGCCACAGGATATAGATGCTCCTCCGACAGTAACCAAATCGGATTCGGATTCAGATCCTATTTTATTTCTTCAGATTCAGAGTCAGAGCAAGGGACTGATGCAACTGACAGACTACGCAGAGAATGTAGTCCAGGAAAGATTGCAAACTGTTCCCGGTGTGAGCGCAGTCAATGTTCTTGGTCAGCGCTATTCGATGCGGATGTGGATCGATCCTTCAAAACTGGTGGCTCACCACCTGACCATATCCGATATTAAAACAGCTCTTGATCGTGAAAACATTGAATTGCCCGGTGGAAAAATACGTGGCAACGAAACACAATTAATTATTAAGACTTACGGAAAGCTTACTACACCGGAAGAATTTAATAATCTGATCCTTCGTGAGGACAACAATGGTGTTGTGCGATTCAGCGATGTGGGGTATGCTGAGCTTGGACCGGATAATGAAGAAACATCTTCCCGAAAAAACAATGTCCCATCGGTTAATATTGCCATCGTGGCACAACCCGGAAGCAACCAGATTGAAATTGTAGATGAAGTTTATAAGCGTCTTGCGGAGATCAAAAAGGAAATGCCGGCTGATATTTTGCTTGAGGTTGGATATGACAGGACGACCTTCGTTCGCAATGCCATCAATGTTGTCAAAGACACATTGTTTATAGCTATTCTGCTGGTAGTCGTGATCATCTTTCTTTTCTTCAGGGAATGGACTATGGCCATAAGGCCACTCATTGACATTCCGGTTTCATTGATTGGTTCATTGTTTATCATGTATGCAATGGGCTTTTCTATCAATGTGCTTACGCTTCTTGCTATTGTGCTGGCGACCGGACTTGTCGTCGATGACGGTATCGTGGTGACTGAGAATATTTTTAAGAAGATGGAGCAGGGCATGAATAAATATAAAGCGGCACTTGAAGGATCGAAGGAAATATTTTTTGCGGTTATAGCTACTTCATTTACACTGGCCATTGTTTTTCTACCCATTATATTTCTGCAGGGTTTTGTCGGAAAGCTATTTCGCGAATTTGGGATGGTACTTGCAGGCGCAGTGTTAATCTCAGCATTTGTCTCTCTCACACTGACACCTGTACTTAATATTTATCTCACGCGTAAAGGAGGTCATAAGCATTCGCGGTTTTACACATTTACGGAACCATTTTTTGTTGGTATGGAAAATTTGTACCGCGTGTCATTGAATGGATTTATCCGGATGAGATGGCTTGCTTTTGTCATTATTTTAGGTTGTATCGGTATCATTTATTTTATTGGAAAAACCATTCCTTCTGAGCTTGCCCCGATGGAGGATCGTAATCGTGTAAGAGCCAGCCTGACAGGGCCGGAAGGAGCTGATTTTGATTTTACTAACCGGGTCTCTTCCGAAATAACACAAACGTTGATGGATTCGATTCCTGAAAAAGAGCTCGTCCTCACTTTTGCGCCTGGCTTCAGCGGATCCCAAAGTAGCAATGCGGCCTTTATAAGTATGGGATTAAAAGCACCAGATCAAAGAGTAAGAACACAGGATCAGATAGCTCAACAAATGAGCCGCATGTTCAGGCGTTACAACAATGTCCGTGTATTTGCTATTCAGGAACAAACGATTACTGTAGGACTTGGCGGACGAGCGGCATTTCCTGTTCAATTTGTCCTTCAGAATCTCAATTTTGATAAGCTTAAAGAAAAGCTCCCTCAATTTATAGATGAGGTGAGAAAGAGCAGTGTGTTCCAGGGATTTGATTCGAATCTTAAATTCAATCAGCCAGAATTGCAAATACGGATTGATCGTCTAAAAGCAAACGAGCTTGGTGTATCTGTACTTGATGTCAATAATACACTTCAGCTGGCTCTTAGTGGACGCAGGTTTGGGTATTTTATCATGAATGGTAAACAATATCAGGTGATCGGCCAGGTAGAGAGAATAAACAGGGATGATCCTGTGGATCTGAAATCATTTTTTGTCAGAAACAATCGGAGCGAATTGATCCAGCTTGACAACCTGGTAACGATGGAAGAAGTCGCAAATCCACCTACGATTTTTCATTTCAACCGCTTTAAGAGTGCCACCATTCAGGCAGGTCTGGCTCCCGGAAAAACGATAGGTGATGGTATCGCTGAAATGCAAAGAATCTCCGGAGAAGTCCTTGATGAATCGTTTACAACTTCATTGTCAGGGGCATCAAGAGACTTTGCAGAGAGCTCATCGAATACATCATTTGCATTCCTGCTTGCACTTGTGCTTATTTTCCTGGTTCTCGCTGCACAGTTTGAAAGCTTTGTGGATCCGATCATCATCATGATTACGGTGCCACTTGCATTGGCGGGGGCAGTCCTGAGCATGTATTTATTTCATCAGACGCTCAATATTTTTTCCCAGATCGGCATCATCATGCTGATCGGACTTGTCACAAAAAATGGAATTCTGATCGTTGAATTTGCCAATCAAAAACGCAGAAAAGGAGAGAATAAAATTCCTGCCGCTATAGATGCTGCAGTGGCCAGACTTCGGCCTATTCTGATGACGACACTTGCTACAACATTGGGTGCGCTTCCGATAGCATTAGCATTTGGTTCCGGGGGACATAGCAGGATTCCATTGGGTATAGTGATTGTCGGCGGGATGTTGTTCGCCTTGATCCTGACATTGTATGTAGTACCCGCACTCTATTCATATTTATCTTCTAAAAAAAGTGTGGATAAATTTGATTCACGTATTGCAGCTGATGATCTTCCCGTGGAACATATGGTCGAAAGTTAGCAGCTCATTTTATTAACCTTAATGATTTTCAGTGAAGAATATCAGGAGCATAAATTTTTTCAAGATGCGGAGCATGCTTTCTGTCATTTTGCTATTCAGTGTGATTCAAATGCGGGCACAAACATTGCTTACACTTGATGATGCTATAGCTGCAGCACTAAAAAATAATTACGATATCAGCCTTGCAAAAAACGATTCTGCAGTTGCGGCATTGGATTATTCATACCGCAACGCAGTATTTCTGCCCAGGATAAATGGAACACTTGGCACGAACTGGACAAACAACAATCAAAAACAGGAATTTGCTGCAGGAAATAACCGCGAAGGAAATGTTTCCACTGATAACATTTCTGCAGCCCTCAATTTAAACTGGACACTTTTTGATGGATTGAAAATGTTTGTTACCCGTGACAAGGCGGAAGAGTATATAAAGCTGGGAGAGCTGGAAATAAAAAACCAGGTGATCAATACCGTTGCAGAGGTCGTCAATACATACTATAACATCGTCCGGCAGAAACAGCAACTCCGGGCTGTTGAAGAACAAATGAGCATCAGCCAAACCCGGGTTGATCTGTCACAGCGAAAATTAGAAATCGGCGTTGGAGCGAAACCGGAATTATTGCAGAGCCAGGTGGATCTCAATGCGCAGAAAGCAGCACAGCTACAACAGCTCACGATCATCATACAATTGAAAGATCAACTTAATCACCTGATCAATCCTCCGCGCGCGAATGAGCCTACAGGTGCAATATCCACTGATTATGAAGTAAGTGATTCGATTCCGATCAATACGCTGATTACACTTGATGAGATACAATCTGGACTTGTCAATGGAAGTCCGCTTCTTGGCCTGGCACAGAAGAATGTTGAAATTGCAGGGCTGGAGTTAAAAGAATTAAAAGCGGACAGATATCCGATCGTGCAATTTAACGGCGCGTATAATTTTTCAAGGACAAATAATAATATCGCATTGAATCCGGCGCTTCCGATTTTTAATCGTAACCAGGGACTCAATTATGGATTTACAGCTACGATTCCTATACTCAACTATCGGAATACGACCCGGTTGATTCATCAGGCGGAGTTGAATATTGGATTTCGACAATTATTGTATGACAATCAAAAGGCACTTCTTCGTCTGGATGTGCTGACGGCATATCATGATTATGAATTGGAAAAACAATCCTTGGATCTTGAAGAGGATAATATTCTGCTGGCACATGAGAATGTCAATATCATTCTTGAATTGTACAGGCTCGGATCTTCAACATATCTGCAGCTCCGTGAAGCGCAGAAAAGTCTTGAAGATGCATATAACAGATTGATTGCGGCCAGATACAATACAAAGCTTGCGGAGACCGAGTTGCTGAGGTTGAAGGGGGAGATCGTACGATAGGATTGTGTCTCAAGCAGAGAAAATGTGACCACATTTTTAGTTAATTCTTTTTCCAAACCTTTATGTAAATTTCACCTTCGCAACCACATGTTGCATTTTTAAAAACGCGCCTTAAATCTCCAACTATGAAAAAATCATTTCTTGTAGGGCTTACTATGTTTATACTTGGGCATGTCTCTGCCCAGTTTTCAATATCAGGAACACTTACCAATGAAGTCGGTGAGCCGCTGGTCGGTGTCAATATCTCCGAAAAAGGAACAATCAAAGGAGCGGTATCGGACTACAATGGCATGTATCACATCTCCGTATCCGGCGTTGATGCTGTTTTGATCTTTAGCTATGTTGGTTATGAAACACTGGAAATGAATGTTTCCGGTACATCAGAGATCAACGTGGTCATGACAGAAGGAATATCCCTTGGCGAGGTGCAAATCGTAGGATCACGGAGCTATAAAAGATCAGTGACAGACTCACCGGTACCAATCGATGTGATAGATGTAGCTGACCTGGCCAGCAGCAATGGAAAAGCCGAAATCAATCAGATCCTCGAATATGCAGCACCTTCATTTAATGCCACGAAACAATCGGGCTCTGATGGAGCGGATCATATCGATCCTGCATCTTTGCGTGGATTAGGTCCGGATCAGACACTTGTCCTGATCAATGGCAAGCGACAACATCAGTCTTCACTCATCAATGTGTTTGGTACGAGAGGCCGTGGTAATACAGGGACAGACTTGAATGCTATTCCTGCGTCTGCTATCAAACGGATTGAAATATTACGTGACGGTTCTTCAGCACAGTATGGTTCAGATGCTATCGCAGGTGTCATGAATATTGTATTGAATGATCAGACAGAAGGCCTTTCGGGAGGATTAACCTATGGAGTATACACCACAAGTGTAGGTGATGGTTATGCAGGAAAAGCCGGTGATGCGGTGTTTAATGTCGATGGCAAAAACAGGCTGGATAGTATCAACAAAAGCTTTGATGGTAATACGGTCAAACTTGATTTAAATTATGGACTTTCACTGGGAGACAAAGGCGGTTTTGCCAACTTTACAACTGAATATTTATCCAAAGAAAGAACACTGAGACCGGGATGGTCATGGCGCAAAGGATATGGAAGTGCCGCGATCGATGGATTTAATTTCATGGTCAACAGTGCTGTTCCCGTCGGCGAATCAACTGAAGTGTATGCATTTGGTGGACGCAATTTCAGGGACACGGATGCTTTTGCATTTTCAAGAAGTAGTTATGCCGATGGTGACAACAGATCCGTACCAAGTCTTTATCCGAATGGATTCACACCACATATTACCTCGATCATCACTGATGTATCTGCATGTGCGGGTATTCGACACACGATGGCCAATGGTTGGAAAGTTGATTTCAGCAATACGTATGGAAAAAATCTCTTTCACTATTTTATCAAAGGGACTAACAATGCTTCTTTGAAATCCGCATCTCCTACTGACTTTGATGCCGGAGGACACAGCTTATCAATGAATGTCACAGGCCTTGACTTCAGTAAATATTTTAAGGATATAGCTTCAGGATTTAATCTCGCGTATGGTCTTGAATACAGGACAGAAAATTTTCAAATCTTTTCAGGCGAAGAAGCCTCTTATGCAGTATTTGATTCAACGGGACGCGCCATCACAGATCCTGCTCATCAATCAGTCGCTACAGATTCGAGGGGTGATGCA
>JBATMM010000276.1:0-2100 GCA_049289835.1 Saprospiraceae bacterium
AATAATAATTTTGCTTTTCGTATTCATATCTACGGATGAGAAACGTATTAACATTCAAAACATAAAATTTTTATTTACGAATCCTATATCGAAAAACATATCTGCAGGTCAATCCAAATAATTCAAAAATAAAAAATAAAAAATTTATTTACACTCAATCTCATGGATCTCAGAAAGATTATCCACCATGATATGACCATTGTTTGCCGGCTTATCCGGATCTGCATAATATGCTTCAATCGTGATATATGTATAATCTTCCCTTGGTCGCAAAACAAAATCATATTCTTTCCAGTTGGCATGATCTATCGGATCAGACTGACCCAGGAGTTCCAACCGGTCGCATGATTTATTTCCGCCCCAGATCCTCAATACTGCAGGAGAAATAAAATTCTCCAGGTTGGACTTTGATCTACGAGTTCCACTTACGTAGGTATCTGATCTCGCCAGGAAAGCAGAAAATGAATAGCATTTTTCTTTTGTAAGGATATGGTTCAATTCCTGTGAAACACTTTCATATGTACCATTGTATCTGACCACAAGGCCCAGGTATGTATGCCCATCGTAAGGCTGCATGCTCACCTCCCAGGCATGTGCAGGTACAGGATGAATATCGGGTGGCGTCTCGTCAGGAAACTGAGCAAACCCGCAATCATGCCAGCCCATTATAGAAGGAGTGTAAGCGGTTCCTGCTCTGGGTATCTCCTCAAATGATGGATTATCCAAAGAAATAGTGATCTGTCCAAACAAAAAAGAATTATGGCACAGCAATCCTAAAAGGCAAATGCAGATTTGAATAATTGATTTTTTCGTTTTCATAGCCGGAGATAAATTGTCATCTTAAACGTGTGATTAAGATATGACTTTTTTATTCACGCCTGACGAATGCCCATATAAAACCTGTCGACTAAATAATTAAAACTGTCTTACACGGAAAACTACTCACAACTCACAACTCACTATTGACTACTGACTACTGACTACTCACTTAAGCGACAGTATCTTAATCTCCACCCGCTGATTTTTCAACCGTGCATCCTTATTGTATTTATCATAAGGTATCAGCGGATCATGCTTACCATAACCTTTATACGTGAGTCGGATTTCAGGTATGCCTTGAGAAATCAGATATTCCTGAACAGCCTTCGCACGTGCCGTAGAAAGTGCATTACAATATTCCTCAGAAGGTATTGTATTGGTATGGCCGCCGATCTCAATAGTAGTCTTTGGATAGGATTTCAGATAATCAGCAAGTTCGTCAAGCACCTTATACGAATCCGATAAAAGATTGATTGAATCCGCATTGAAATAAAGATGCGTGAGCCTGATCTTTTGCCCAACAAATAATTTGCTTTGATCAAGTTCCGGCAACAAATTTGCTTTAAATACTTTCGGCGGAACAGATATTGTTTTACTATCAACATTGGAAGATGAACCACCAGTTTTAGTTCGTGAAGTGGTACTGCTATGTGATCCGCCTGACATAGTGGCTGATTCTATTTTTGTTGGTAATTCGTACATGACACCTATCAGGTCCTGCGGTATCAAAGGACATTCTACAGGAACAATTTCAGACAATCCATCAACCAGTATATGTCCGTTATACGCTTCCAGTATTGGAGTTTTATAAAAGGCTTCTATGGTAATGTATTTATGCGTTTGCTGAGGATGGAATAAAAATTTAAACAGCATCCAATCCGAATTTGCAATTGCTGGAGATTCTCCGAGCAATTCCGCTTTATCACAAAATGAATTTCCGCCCCAGATCTCTAATACAGCTGGTCTTACAAAGTTTTCAAGAACTGAATTTGATCTCGTCGTACCGCTTTTGTATTGATCCGATCTCGATAGAAAAGCTGAAAATGTATAGCATGTCCCTCCAATAACCGGTGATGACAATGCTTGTGAAAGTGATTCATATGTATCGTTATATCTCACAACCATGCCAAGGTATGTCTCTCCATCATATGCCGGCTTAGAAACTTCCCAAGCGCCAACTGGGTGAATATCAGGAGGAGTTTCACCCGGAAATTTTGAAATACCGCAATCATTCCAGCCTTTTATCGCAGGCATATAGGCCGTTCCTGCCCTTGGAAAATC
>JBATMM010000277.1:0-9993 GCA_049289835.1 Saprospiraceae bacterium
CAATGGGTGTATACTTCCGGTATTACAAATTCTTCTGCTGCCTTACATTGGGGACAGGTGAGTGGAGCTGCCTATTATGTCGTAGAATGGAGAGCAGCCGGGGGTACCTGGAATCAACTTCAGGGAGGTCCGTGGACAAACACAACAGCTGAAATCACAGGATTACAAACGAATACGACCTACGAATGGCATGTGAAGACTTATTGCACGGATGGACGTACCAGCGATTGGTCATCTGTCACTTCCTTTACAACACTGGGAGACGAATGTGGTTTACCATTCTTTAGGTATACGCTGCCGATCACTGATTCAACAGCTACATTCAACTGGACTGCGGTTGATGGAGCTTTGAATTATTCAGTCCAGTACAGGCTGGCTAATGGTGTTTGGGTGGATGTGCCGGGCAGCCCTACTACAGATTTAAATATCACTGTGACAGGTTTATTGCCCGATACATTGTATGAATGGCACATGAAGGTCAATTGCAGCAATGGGGCATCAACTAAGTGGTTGGCATCCCTTACGTTTCGTACGAGCAACACATCGGGATGTAATAAGCCAGGTGGGCTCTATACGGATAGTCTTGCTTTAACTTCAGTACGATTGAATTGGGCTTCTGTTCAGGGTGCTGAGACCTATTCGGTGGATATCAGGGTATGGCCCAATGGTGCATGGAATGCAGTGGCCGGAAGTCCTGTGGATACAAATTTTATAGTCTTAGATAGTTTGATTCCCCATACGACGTATGAGTGGCGGGTGAGAACCAATTGTGCAGGTGGACTTCATAGTTTCTACTCGAATACATTCCAGTTTAAGACTGATGATCTGCCATCATGTTCTGCACCTGATCATCTTGCATCGGATTCAATCACTGAGACGACAGCTATCCTTCATTGGTCTCCGGTCCCGGGTGCACTTGGCTACAAGGGTCAGATACGATTACCGAATGGAGTTTATATAGATGTAGGTGGATTGATGACTGACACTTCTGTTTTAGTTACGGGACTTACACCGCACACTACATATGACTGGCATGTGAAAACGAAATGTAGTGATGAACACTTCAGTAACTGGTCGTCCTCTGCAACATTTACCACAACAGGTAATGGTGTTCCAAATGATGAATGCGCAAATGCAAAAGTGCTCACAGTCAATGATACTTGTGTGTCGACGTTTGCTTCCAATGTAGATGCTACACCAAGTGTTCCGTCACCTGTGGGTGGATGCTCATCAATTGGGAATAAAGATGTATGGTTTAAATTCACAATGCCTAATGTCCTCAATCCTACGGTCACCATCCGGGCGAGTGCAGGAAGCCTGGCCAATGCCGTTATGGAAGTTTATTCAGGTACAGATTGCAATATTCTGTCCGTCATCACTTGTGAAGACAACAATGACAATGGGAACGGATCTTTGATGCCGGTGATCAATCTCACAGGTACTCCCGGTGTTACGATCTGGGTGCGTGTATGGGGCTTTGAGGGCGCTACAGGCACCTTTACCATTTGCGTCTTGAATTATGTAACGTTCAATTACGTCGGTGCACCACATGTGATGACTCCTGTTGAAAGTGATCTATATGATGATCTTGGAGAGATAGTTCAGGCACCGGTGGATATGAAAGTTCAGCCGCAAATGCGTATTACACCTAACCCTGCAAGTGAGCATCTCAATGTGATAGTTCAGCAGACGGATGAAAGTCGTGTCATTGGATTGAGACTATTGGATTATTCAGGTAAAGAGATGATCAAACAGGAAATTGAGCCTGTCGTTGAAAGTCAATTCAAGACAAGTATTGATGTTTCTGCTTTGGCACCTGGAATGTATGTGATGCAGGTACAGACGACGAGTGGGATGATGGTGGAGAAAGTGACGGTTGTGAGATAGATATAAGTGAAAAATGAAAAGTGAAAAATGAAAAGCCCCGGAGACGGGGCTTTTTTAATTTACGATTTACGAATAACGATTTACGAATAACGATTTACGAATAACGATTTACGAATAACGATTTACGAACGTTTTTTAAATCTAAATTAATGTTTTTGAATTTTGACGCAGTCAAAATTCAAAAACATTCCTCTTGTTTGGCGTAGGCTGTGCCTACGTCATAGCGTTTGCAAGGCTGTGCCTTGCGCCCTGAGAAATATCATTCCCCCACAATCACTCTCCTCATCCCAATCATCTTTTTCCCCTCCACCAGTTGAACAACATAAATCCCATTTACTAAATCACCTCGTTGCAAAGTAATCTCAGAGCCACTCTGATGTTCGAGATGCTTAACCAGTTGTCCTTGAAGATTGAAAACATTTATAGTCAAATCAAGAAAAGATATTTCCGAATGCAACGTAGTCTCCGATGAAAATGGATTCGGATAAATGCTTACTTGTTGATTTTTATTTTGATTCTCAATACCCGTCGCTGTACAAGGGAAACTGAGCAGGCAAACTGATGTATCATAATGAAAGACCATCGTGGCGTTGAAATTGTCTGGAATAGCATCGAAATCTACAGTCACCGGATAATCAGTGTTTGTATTCCCGAATTGGCCAAAGAAATTCAAGGTGCCTACACCGACCGTATCCCCCTGCTCATCGATGACTTCTGCGATCCAAGGGTAATTGATAAAATCATTGTTGTCGCCAGTAAAGAAAAGTGTCACATACATAAGGTTCGGAGCCGAAGTATCCATGCGCACATCTGTGAGACAAAATGCATCGCATGTGATCTCTTGTGCTTTGGTATTGAAACTAATCAGGGCTAAGGGTATGATCGTCAGGAGCTGAATCTTTGTTCTCATTTTTGGCTGAATTGTACTTTATGTGTAAAGATATCATCCGTTTTCAAGAAAGGTTAAGGCTGAGGAGAAGGCTAAGGAAAACAATAGGCAACATCCAATAAGCAAATATTGTAACCAAATTGGGAACATTTTTTATCTTTGACCTGTTATGAGGGTCATTGCCATTCGTACTCTAAAAACATTTTGGACGAGGGTTCCGGATGCTGAAGGACCTTTACGATCATGGTATCAGGAGGCTGCAAAAGCGAACTGGAAAAATCCGGGACAGTTGAAGATTCAGTTTAGAAATGCTTCAATCCTTACGTCCAAAAGAGTAGTATTTAACATCAAAGGAAATTCGTACCGTTTGATCACAGATGTTGAATACAGATTGCAAATCATTTTTATCGTCTGGCTGGGAACACATAAAAAATACAATGAAATAGATGCTAAAACAATCGGTTATGATAAAACCCATAAAAAATAAAAAACAATACGAATCCTACCTGGAAAAAGCTTATACATTAATGCAGCTTGATCTTCGTCCAAATACACAGGAATCTGATGAACTTGAGCTTATCACTATCCTCATTGAATCATATGAGAAAGAACATTACACAATTGCCCCACCTCATCCCATTGAAGCGATTTTATTCCGTCTTGATCAACTGGGCATGAAAAAATCACAGCTCAAGGAGGTCCTTGGTCATCGAAGCAGAATCAATGAAGTATTGTCAGGAAAGAGAAAACTGAGTCTCACCATGATTCGAAATTTAAATACTGCATTACATATTCCGGCGGAAATTTTAATTCAGGAATATTCTTAAGAAGAGGCGAAGGCTGAGGCTAAGGAGAAGGAAAGCAATTAGCAATAGGCAGACGCAAATCTAAATCTCGAAATCCATTTGCGTGTATTGGATAACCCTCAATCCCATCTCAACACCCCAAAATAATTTATTATTTTCATTCCATAATACTTCATAGTCAACCAAACCCTAACTATGTTCAGTAAGTTTGCACAGTTTTTTCTGGTCAACTCCCTGATGATAGGTTTGGCTGTTCCGTTGTCTGCTCAAAACCTTGTACCCAATCCCGGTTTTGAAGAGGTTGCATTTTGCCCCAGCTTCTTTGGTGCGGGTGGCAATTTGATTACTCCTCCCTGGCGTAATGGAGCCTTTACGACAGCCGATGTTTTTAACACCTGTGCCACCTCCTCGGTCGTGGATGTGCCTTCTAATGCTTTTGGATGGCAGCAACCCCATACAGGAGAAGGCTATTGTGGCAGTCTTCTTCGTTCATTCGGTGTAAGCTGGCATGAATATCCTCAGGTACAACTTACATCACCCATGATCGAAGACCAGTTTTATCATGTAGGTTTTTATGTGAGCCATGGCAACTTTAGTTGCGCGGTACAAAATATTGGTTTATATATTTCCACAAATCCGCCGCCACCCGGTGGTTCACTTGGTGTCATACAGGTGAATCCGCAGATCTACTATGAAGGTGGGTTTTTGTATGATACATTAAACTGGACTGTCGTAGAAGGATATTATCTCGCACAAGGTGGTGAGCAATGGATCACGATTGGCGACTTTGTGCTTGATGTCAATGCGCCTCCTGATCCAAATTGCGGATTTGGCTCTGATTCTTACTATTATTTTGACGATGTATGGGTCACTCCAGAAGCGCCATGCGGTATGCTTGATGTTGATTTGGGTGATGATATCATCGCTTGCTTTGAATATACGATCGATCCCGGACTGGGAGACTTTCACTACGTGTGGAGTACAGGCTCAACTGATCCGACCATCACGGTAAATGAATCCGGAGTGTATGGTCTTACGATCACAGATGGATGCATGGTGGGGTTTGACAACATACAGGTGGACATATTGGGCAACATTCCGGTTGATGTTGGTCCGGATTCGGTGCTGATCTGTGAAGGAGAAACATATGAGATTGAATTGGATGATACAAATGGAGAATACGTCTGGCAGGATGGCTCAACCGATCCCTCATATTCGATTGCATCACCCGGTCAGTACAGCGTCACCTATGATGACGGATGTGCGCAATCAGCTGATACCATTGAGGTTGATGTATTAGCTCCGCCGGGCCCTTTTACACTTGGATCAGATACAATTCTCTGTGATAATGATGAATTTGAAATTTCTTTCGATGCTGATCTTGGTGATTTTGAATGGAGTGACGGTTCGACTGAATCTTCTTACACTTTAGAATCAGAAGGTACTTATGCGTTGACGATAAGTAATAGTTGTGGAGTGGAAAGTGATGAGATCGAATTGGTACACGGAGTGAGCCCGTTTGTTGAACTTGGTTTTGATGAGGTCTTCATTTGCAATGGAGACTTTCTGACTTTTGACCTGGATGAGGATCAGGGAAATTATGTATGGCAGGATAGCAGTACGGATAATGTTTATGAAATTTCATTGCCGGGATCGTATAGTGTAACCGTCACGAACACTTGTGGTACATACGATGATCAAATTCTTGTGTCACAGACTCCGCTTCCACAAATTGATCTTGGAACGGATATCGTGGTATGTCCGGCACAATTACCCGACACATTAGATGTATCCGGAGCAGTGGGCACTTCTGTCGTGTGGACGGATGGAAGCACACTCCCGCAATTGATTGTGACGACGGCCGGAATGTACAGTGTTACAGTTACGAATGTTTGTGGTGCCACTGCTGATACCATTCAGGTTGTTGTAGCGGATATACTACCTGAGGTCAATCTTCCTGACGATATGATCTCTTGTGAAGGAGATTCTATTTGGTTGTATAGCACTGGTGATACAGGAGACTATTTGTGGCAGGATGGAACGAATAACGATTCATTGTTTGTGAAGTATTCAGGACAATATATTTTGCAGGTATCCACTGTGTGTGGTTTAGGCATGGATACAATTAATCTTCAGTTTAATGCCGATACACTTTTTCCAAACCTCGGACTGGATATTGCATTGTGCCCGGGAAATTCGGCTACTCTGTATGCAGGAGATACATTTGATTCGTACCAATGGCAGGATATGAGTTCCGCAGATTCTCTCGTAGTGTCATCACCAGGTATTTATGTTGTATCAGTTTCAAGTGCATGTGGTACAGGAATCGATAGTGTACTTGTTTTTGCTTCGGGTACTCCTCCTCAACTCAATCTTGTCGATAGCATGCATTTGTGTGATGGCGCACTGGTCGTATTGGATGCAGGGATCAGTGGTGTCAATTATATGTGGAATGATGGAAGTACTTTAGAAACGTTGATCATAAATGTTCCTGGTACCTACAGCCTTACAGTCAGCAACAATTGTGGTATCGATATGGATACAGTTGTGATTGTAAATGGTGGACCATTGCCTGACATAGAACTTGGAAATGATATACAATTGTGTGCAGGTGAATCACAAATTGTTGTTCCTGATCTTTCTACTGCGGATAGCTGGGTATGGCAGGATGGGTCAACAGCACCAACTTTTTTAGTCAATGCTGCTGGTCAGATCACTATCGAAGTTGCAAATGTGTGTGGGTCAGAGTATGATACAATCAATGCATCTGTGATACCTGGTATTCCTCCGTTGAATCTGGGCAATGACACAGCTTTATGTGCGTCTGATATGCTATTGTTGGAAGTGAATATCCCTGATGTCAGCATTACATGGTTTGACGGTTCGCATGATCCACAGATTACAGTTTCCGAAAGTGGAATGTATACGGCTGAAATTTCAAACGCGTGTGGTGTCTCTGCGGATACACTGATCGTTTCTCCCTTAACGGATGTTCCTCCACTGATGTTAGGACCTGATCAGTCATTGTGTCCTGGTGAATTGCTTACATTCAATCCAGGCATTCAGAATGTGCAGTATTTGTGGCAAGATGGAACGACAGGTTCTTCATTTTCGACAATACAACCAGGACTTATTACGCTTACAATTTCAAATGCGTGTGGAACATCTACTGATTCAGTACTTATCACTGAAAGTACTGAAGGTCCTCAATTGAATCTTGGTCCTGATGTCACTGCATGCAATGGAGATACAGTTACGATTCAGTCGGGTATCATCGGCGTGGTCTATACATGGCAGGATGGTTCTGCAAATCCATTTTTTCAGACATCTACTGATGTGCAACTCATGCTTCACATTGCCAATTCATGTGGAGAGGATAATGATACATTAGTGGTTCAATTTATTGATTCGCCTGATCCTGATCTAGGTCCGGATACATTGTTGTGTGATAATGCTGTGTTGACTTTAACCTCTAATGTCAATCCACTAACAACGAATACCTGGCAGGATGGCGGTCATGTTTCTGATTTCACAGTGACAGTACCAGGAATTTATAGTCTTCAACAATCAAATAATTGTGGATCAAAATCGGATTCCATTGCTGTGTCATACTCTTCATCACCCATGCCATTTTCTCTCGGTCCTGATTTGATTTTATGCCCTGGTGAATCTATAGTCTTACATGCACCTGTTACGATGGGTCAATTACTTTGGCAGGATGGAAGTGATTCAACTAAGATCACAGCCAATGCGAACCAGGTTTATTCCCTGTCTATATCGAATGAGTGTGGTACAACGAATGATGAGATCAGCATTGCTATTGATTCGGAAATTCCGGTCGTACAATTTGATTCAATGATGATTTGTCCGGGAGAAGTATTGACACTTGATGCTTCGCAACCTTTTAATGCTCAGTATATCTGGAGCACGGGAGCAGTCAGTCCATCAATTGACATTGTGACTCCGGGCGAATATAGGGTTACGGTTATGACAAATTGTAATTCTACATCCGACTTGATCGATGTTGTTCCTTCCGATGACTGTGAACCCGTAACGCAATTTTTTATTCCAAATATATTTAGTCCAAATGGTGATCAGGTGAATGATGTATTTACTATTCTATTCAATGCAAGCGCAGAAGTGATTTCAATTGAAGGAGATATTTTCGATCGCTGGGGTAATCATGTTTTTGGTTCGCATCAACATCCTTTCACCTGGGATGGCACCTTTGATGGTGAGCCGATGAATCCGGGTGTGTATGTTTATAAATTTACCCTTGTTTATTCAAATGGTGTTGACGTATTGACTGAAAAGGTGACGGGGGATGTGACGTTGGTGAGGTAATGATGTCGTAGAGACGTGATATGGGAGACGCAATAAATCGACGTCTCTACAGCCGAAAAAAATGACATTATGTTGGGGATGCCTTGGATGTTTGATTTATATGGCCGTAGAGACGTCGATTTATCGCGTCTCAAACTTCGCGTCTCAAACTTTGCGTCTCGTTCTCCGCGTCTAATCAACGCTGAATAATCACCGACCGGATACACACTTTCTCATGCTTTCTATCGCGCAATCGAATTGTGTAATAACCTGATGGTAATTCACTAATGTCAACACGTCCATCTTTCACTTCCTGCAAATGATTCCTACCGGTTATTCCTACAAATTCCACTTCATCAAGTGAAGATGCATTAACAATCTCAATAAAATGTGAAGCCGGGTTAGGATAAATTTCGATTGGATTCTGATTGGTAACTTCACTTACGGCTACAGTGCCTTTAATGAGCTTATTGAAGTTGGACAGTATCCATTTGTTCCGGTCGAAAATGAGTTGACTGACATTGTTATTTCCCACATACATGGAGAATCGTTGATGATTATATGCATCATTGAATACCGTATCGGCCACGATTCCGAATCTGAATGCCTGGACTTGAATTGGCATTTCAAAAAAAGACACCGATGTATCCGATTGGGTTTGATCCACCCAGACAATCACTGAATCCTGCACCTGATTCCATGTCAATGTATACGAAGGAAATCCTTCACCATACAACCAGTCTGCAAAAAATTCATTCAGGTCCTTTCCTGAAACGGCTTCCATGTGATGCTGAAAATCCCTGGTGCGTGCAAATCCATGACGAAGATCCGGATCGTTGAGATAATTGCGACAAGCCTGAAAAAATATACTATCACCTACGATCCAGCGTAACATGTGTGCCAGATAAAAACCTTTGTTATATGTCAGTCTTCCATCGAAAATGACATTCAGGTCATTCGTGTCTTTAACAAAAACAGATCCATCCGGCAGGCTGGTGACGGAATTAATCTTTGAAAGTTTAACATCATTCCATGCAGTAGGGTCTAATGCTTCGATGGCGAGACCTGAGAGATATTCCGCCATGCCTTCACTGAGCCAAATATCCGACCATGATCCAAAAGTTACCATGTTGCCAAACCACTGGTGCGCCATTTCATGTGCGATCACATCCAGATTGAAAAATCCCATGAAAGGCATCGTTTGTACTTCAAGTGCACCACCGAATGTGTATTGGGCATACCCAAATTTTTCCTTACTGAATGGATAAGGTCCAAAGCGGGATTCAAAAAATTGCAGAACATCCGGAGTGACTGAGACTACCGGTGTGAGTGAGGCAACGCTTTCCGGATATAAATAATACAGGATCGGCATTGTGGTTCCGTCAGATAGTAACACGGAATCTTTCACTTCGGTATAATTTGTGATAGCCAGGTTGAGCAAATACGTTGTAGCAATAGGATAGCTGTGTTTCCAGTGATGGAACAATCGGGCATTCCCTTCAGTGACGTCGATCAATACTCCGTTACTCGCTACCCGCTGACCTAAGGGAGTGGTCACATAGATATCTACAGAATCAATCTTGTCTAGGAGATCTTTTTTGCCCGGATACCAAAGTGATCCGAGGTCAAGATCGGTGCTGATGACAGGAACACCTGCATGCATTTCCTGACGAAGCGTATTTTCTGCAGTAAAGGAAATCAGGATCGTATCCTTTTCATCCTTGAGCAGGTCCTTGCTGAGATCGATGATGATGAGATCATCAGCGTGTGTATATGTCAGATCCGTATTTCCCCGTTTGATATAATTTACAGTAAGGCCATCTGCATAGTCTAATACAAAGCGGCTGAGATGATCCATACGACTGGAAAAAAAATAAGTGATCTCCCCATCTACCCTGTTGATCGCAGGATCAATCTCTACGTGCATTTCCTGGTAGGTGACATCGGTCTCTGCTGCGGCGAAATTACGTGAGGTGGGTTGACTAAAACCAGTAAGTGTGTAAAACACAGAGAGGAGAATGAGTAGAGGGTAGGTTATATTTTTTAAATGCATGTGATTAAAGGTAAATGGAATCTTGAATCTTGAAT
>JBATMM010000278.1:0-6853 GCA_049289835.1 Saprospiraceae bacterium
CCTCATCATTACATCCTCCTCCTATACCTTCGTGGATATACGCATCTTCCATATTACCATCAGCATCAATCACGACACTGACCATAACTGTACCACCTATCTTTTTCTGTCTAGCCAAATCCGGATATCGGATATTCAATGTGATCAGAGTTTCCATTAGGGAATGGCCGCCAATCAGTTCCGGTGTCTTTGTCAGAACAGCTTCTTTATACTCGCCATCTTTATACATGTAATAAACAGTACCATCGTTATCTTTTTTTGTTTTATCAGTTATAATCTCCTGGCGAACAGGTTGGTCAAGTTGAGGCATTTGTTGGACTGAACAGCTGGCAGCCAGAGAAAGAAAAAGGTATACGCTCATGATTATGTCCATTTAGTTATATGTCACAACGCGGATACTTTGAAAAGAATTGATTGATTTATCTATTTTTAACACATGAAAAACAGTATCGTTAATGGTTCGCTAAGGCTTAAGCAACTTATCAGTATAGTGATTTTGCTATTTGCATTTCATTATCAGAGTTCAGCTCAGATGCCTCCTCCGGGATATGAGCGCGCAAAAAAAATACAGGAAGAGCAGATGAAAGTGTCTATACTTGACAGGGATTCATTGACGCTGATCGATACTGTTGAAATCTTTGATCCCACCACTTACGAGAGTGAGATTAAAATAGTAAACACCCGTTTTTCAATTCGTGATTATTGTCTGAAATATCTGGGCATAGGAAATGCAGATATGTTACTGGATAGAAATCCACATACTGTAGTTGATCCGAAAACATATGAGGACATCACGATACAATTGAATGCCTCAGGTAAACTGGATACGATCCCGAAATGAGTGGCAGTGGCAGTGGCAGTGGCAATAGGCAATAGGCAATAGACAATAGACAATAGACAATAGACAATAGACAATAGACAATAGACAATAGACAATAGACAATAGGCAATTTAAAATATTTCATTCTTAAACTGAAAATATTTTCAAAGAAATGGTGATTGAAACGACAACGATGAAGTTTTTGAAGGATCTGGCGAAGAATAATGATCGGGATTGGTTCTTGAAGCATAAGGATCAGTATGAAGCTGCGCTTGAAAATGTAAAAAATTTTAAAGATGAGGTTGTCAAGGGGCTTAATAAAAAAGATGTGATTGAAGATGGACGTGTCTTCCGGATCTATCGTGATGTGCGTTTTTCAAAAGATAAGGCACCCTATAAAAATAATCTTGGGACTCATTTTACAAGAGCTACGAAAGCAAGAAGAGGTGGCTATTATCTCCATCTTGAGCCTGGAAAATCTTTTGTTGGCGGTGGCTTCTGGGCGCCTGAGCCATCGGATCTGAAACGCATACGGGATGAATTTTCTCATGATGATAAAACGATCCGGAAAATCACTTCACAAAAAAAATTCGTGGAGTACTTCGGACAAATAGATGGGGACGAATTGAAAACTGCACCATCGGGATATGACAGGGATCATCCTGCTATTGATCTGATCCGAAAAAAACAATACGTCATCTCCAGAAAATTTTCGGACAAAGAAGTGACCAGTCCGGATTTTATCAAAGAAGTGGTGAAGACATATGAGGCGATGAGACCACTTTTTGATTATATGAGCGAAATACTGTCTACGGATGGAAATGGGCAGCGAATTGTGTAAAGAAAGTAATCAGTATTCAGTATTCAGTATTTTGAAATCATAAATGAAATACGCAATTGGTAATAAACAATAGGCAATAGGCAATAAACAATAAACAATAAGCAATAAGCAATAAGCAATAAGCAATAAGCAATTTTATAAGTTTAATAAACGGGATTCGACACGTGCTGACACAGAAAGGAAAATATGCAATTAAGGCGCTGATCTACATGGCGGAGAAAAACGTATTGGTCAAGACTAAGGATATAGCGGATGGTGCTCATATTCCAAAGAAATTCCTTGAATCTATTCTACTTGAATTGAAACGGCATAACATTGTGGACAGTCAGCAGGGATCTTCGGGTGGATATTTTCTGAAATTAAAATCAAAGGATATCAATCTCGCAGATCTGCACCGGATATTTGAAGGTCCGATTGCCTTAATCGCATGTGCTGCGGAAAAATTTTATAAGCCCTGTTCAGATTGTGAGAATGTGGCAACATGTACGTTAAGGATAGCTATGAAACAAGTGCGTGATCAGACTTTTAAAACTCTGGAGGCTATCACCATTCAAAAGCTTGTAAAAAGGAGATGAATATTTTTTTAAATTTATATTCTACTAAATTGGTAGAATTAGAATAATACCCTTACATTTGGCCCGCAAACCAACCTTAGATCACCCGTTTTCAGGTAGTGATAAGAGATTTTATTCATAGTACTTACACAATTAATGTTGAACATATGATGACAATGAGACAAATAATTGGATCCATTATAATAATCATGTTGATAGTCAATGTGTCATTTGCTCAGGGCATAGTGTCCGGTGACATAAAGAATATTGAAGGTGTACCACTGGCAGGTGCAACTGTGGTGATAAAAGGAACTAACATCACTACAGCGGCCGATACAAACGGCCATTTCAATGTTATCGCACATAATGGCCTTCCAATATCTATTGTAATCAGATTCCTTGGCTATTTACCACAGGAAATTCAGATTGATAAACTGCCGAATGAACCATTGAATATCATACTTGTCGATGACAACGAACTTTTTGAAATCGTCATCACATCAAGACGCCGATTGGAGTCAGCGCAGGAAGTACCTATACCAATCTCAGTGGTGAGAGGAGATGTCATTGAGGAAACAGGTTCTTTCAATGTGAACAGAGTAAAGGAATTGATTCCTTCCGTCCAACTCTATTCCTCGAATCCACGCAACACAGGTCTTAACATACGTGGATTAGGTTCCACATATGGCCTTACTAATGATGGAATTGAGCCAGGTGTTGGCTTCTATGTGGACGGTGTATTCTATGCCCGTCCTGCTGCGACGACACTTGACTTTATTGATGTAGATCAGATCGAAGTTTTACGCGGTCCGCAGGGAACATTGTTTGGTAAAAATACTACTGCCGGAGCGTTCAATGTGATAACACGAAAACCAGCCTTTACACCCGGGGCCAACTTTGAAGTTAGTTTTGGCAATTACGGATATGTTCAGGCCAAGGGTTCACTCACAGGTCCATTGACTAAAAAGATTGCAGGAAGATTGTCTTTCTCAGGTACTCAGCGAGACGGAGTGCTGAAGAATGTAGTAACAGGAAAATCTGTAAATGATATCAACAATCTTGGCGTGAGAGGTCAGTTGATGTATACTCCTTCAGAGAAGACAACGATTACGCTGGCTGCTGATGCGACGCGCCAACGTCCGGATGGATATGCCCAGGTTTTTGCGGGAGTAGCACCCACATTGCGACCTGCATATCGACAATTCGAGCAGATCATTGCAGATCTTGAATACACATTGCCAAGCAGAAACCCCTTTGACCGAATTATCGATCATGACACACCTTCACGTTCAGGAAATGACCTTGGCGGAGTCTCGGCCAATATTGATATGAAGTTAGGACCAGGCACATTGACATCGACTACAGCATTGCGTTATTGGAAATGGGATCCTTCAAGTGATCGTGACTTCACAGGTCTGCCGGTTTTGACAAAATCGCAAGCGACCTCAAAGCAACAACAATGGTCTCAAGAAGTCAGATATGCCGGAACTTTCAACGATCACCTTAGCGGCGTGATAGGCGTTTTTGCTTTCGGCCAGGAAATCAAGTCTGACCCGGTCCAGATTGAAGAAGCCGGCTCAGCGCAGTGGCGTTTTTCACAAAGTTCAACCAGTACACTTTGGCAAACTCCAGGACTGTTAGACGGATATGGTATCAAAACCAAATCTTCACTCAAAACTTTCAGCGGTGCGGTCTTTAGCCAGGTCGATTGGGAATTTATCGATCACCTGCATATACTACCAGGACTTAGATTCAACTATGATAAGAAAGATGTAGACTACGACCGGCAAACATATGGCGGACTTGAGACAACTGATCCCGCCCTGATCGCTTTGAAGAAAGCTGTCTATAGCAATCAGGCGATCAAAGTAAATACAGATGACGATAACTTTTCGGGACAACTCACTCTGGCATTCAACCCAAATAAACGTCTCAATATATTTGCAACCTATTCAACCAATTTCAAATCTGTAGGTGTCAATCTAGGTGGCTTGCCGACTGCAAATGGTGAAATACTACTTGACCTGGCTGTAATAAAACCTGAGGAAGTTCGTCACATTGAGTTTGGTGTGAAGACCACACCTACTCCTGGCTCAACATTAAACCTTACGATTTACGACACAGAAATCAAAAATTTTCAGACACAGGTTCAGACTGCTGAACTCGGTGTGAATCGTGGATATCTGGCCAATGCAGAAAAGGTGCGAGTACGTGGAGTTGAATTAGAGGCCAATTTTAAAATCAAGCAATTTCTTTCTTTGAATGGTGGGTTAGCTTATACTGAAGGCAAATATGTGTCTTTTCTGAATGCGCCAGTTCCACTTGAAGAAACAGGAGGGCCCTCTGCGTTTAAGGACATTTCAGGTAGTGATTTGCCTGGCATATCCAAATGGGCCGGGACATTTGGAACAGAGGTCCTTGCATCAGGAAAATTTCTTGGTCAGACCGGAAAGTACTTTGTTGGATTTGATACTTACTATCGCTCTTCGTTCTCTTCGAGTCCTTCTCCTTCAAAGTTTCTGGTGATCGATGCTTACGCTCTTCTAAATGCAAGATTAGGATTCAGGGCATCGAAAGGTGCTTCAATCTTTTTGTGGGCGCGTAATTTACTTGACCAGAATTATTTTGAACAACTTTTACCTGCCGCCGGAAATGCGGGACAATATGCAGGTGTGCTGGGAGATCCGAGAACATATGGTGTGACATTGAGGCAAGCTTTTTAAAAAAGGCGGAGGCGGAGGCGGAGGCGGAGGCAAAGGCGAAGGAAATGCAATAAGCAATAAGCAATAAGCAATAAGCAATAGGCAATAAGCAATAAGCAATAAACAATAAACAATGGGCAATGGGCAATGGGCAATGGGCAAAGATCAAAAGACAAAAATCGAAAATCGAAAATCGAAAATCGGAAACGGTTGTATTCATCTTTTGAATGACAATTACATTTCCAAATAAAATTGAAGGTTGATTAATGAATTGATTTGTTTCTAATTCAGTATCATGAAATGGCTGGAATATTACCCGGCCATTTCTTATTTTACAAACGTATACATCACAATGGAAAAAGCTGCACCACAACATCCTTCTTTTCGTGAGGCACTTTTGTTTTGGTTGAAACTGGGATTGATCAGTTTCGGCGGTCCTGCCGGACAGATAGCGATCATGCACGAATATCTTGTTGAAAAAAAGAAATGGATAAGTGAAAGCAAATTCCTGCACGCACTCAACTATTGCATGATATTACCAGGTCCTGAAGCTCAACAATTAGCCACTTACAACGGATGGTTACTGCACGGCGTGAAGGGAGGGCTTGCCGCAGGTATTTTATTTATCCTTCCATCGGTCTTTATTCTACTGGGATTGAGTTTTGTTTATGTTACTTTTGGAGAGACACCTGTACTTAATTCAATACTTGATTTTCTAAAACCTGCGGTTGTTGCGATTGTCATTCTGGCACTTTTGAAAATTGCAAAAAAATCATTAGTGACTCCGATACATTACATTCTCGCTTCACTTGCATTTTGTTGTATTTATTTTCTAAATGTGCCTTTTCCGTTGATTGTATTTGGAGCCATTGGTATTGGAGCTATCAGTATTCATTTCATTCCGAAGGTATTTGAGGTGAATATTAAAAAAGAAGAGTTCCAAAAAAATAACGAAACCTTTTATGTAGTCAATCAAAATTCTATATTAGCCGGCTCGGGATTTTCAATAAAGAGGCTTGCATTTCAGATTATTGGTGGGTTGTTTCTTTGGTGTGCACCTTTGGTGATCATCTATTGGACAGCCATTGTTGATTTCAACTTTTGGAAGCAGCTTTCTTTGTTCTTTACCAAAGCAACTTTTGTAACCTTTGGTGGTGCTTATGCTGTATTGCCTTACGTCGCACAGGTTAGTGTGGAGACTTATGGATGGCTCACTAAATTACAAATGATCGATGGTCTTGCTTTAGGAGAGACCACGCCCGGCCCACTGATCATGGTGTTAGCTTTTGTTGGATTCATGGCTGGTTACAATTCATTTACAGGCAACATTGGAATGGCTACACTTGGGTTAGGGCTGACAACATACTATACATTTCTTCCATCGTTTCTTTTTATTTTCGTCGGCGCTCCCCTTATTGAAAGAACACAATCGAACACTTATCTGAAAACTTTGTTTGGCTTTGCAACTGCAGCAGTGACAGGAGTAATACTCAATCTTGGAATTTATTTTGGCAAGGCTGTTATCATACCATCACCACCAACTGTGTTGTGGATACCTCTAGCATGGACGATAATTTCATTTATTGCCCTCAGATATTTGAAGATCAATATGATCGTGTGGATTGGCCTAAGTATGATTATCGGGTTATTGGATTTTTTAGTATACCATTGACGAATAACGAATAACGAGTAACGAGTAACGAATTGTAAATAGCAATAATTAATATCGATTGGAAAAGATGATATAAAATGAGTATTAGGCAATAGGCAATTAACAATAGGCAATAGGCAATAGGCAATAGGCAAAAAACAAATAAACAATAAACAATAAACAATAAACAATAAACAATAAACAATAAACAATAAACAATAAACAATAAACAATAAACAATAAACAATAAACAATAAACAATAAACAATAAACAATAAACAATAA
>JBATMM010000279.1:0-2954 GCA_049289835.1 Saprospiraceae bacterium
CGTTATTACCTACCTTTATGCCATTAATCAAGCATCAAGAGATCCTGCGAAGTGTGCAGGGCGGCAACCGACCCGGTGAACGGCACGGTGCCCGGAAGATGCGGGCCTCAGGTCAAAATATGTTCACAGTTTTCTGACTGTATACCTGCAAGCACGTAGTCCTTCTGATATCATTGATGCCTGAAGGTAGTCCGGCATGATGACCGGCAAGGATAGGATCAAGTTATGAACAACCGAACAACACTTTTAAAGCAAGCCGTTAAGGAGCGCATCCTTGTACTGGATGGCGCGATGGGTACGATGCTACAGCGGTATAATCTTTCAGAAAAAGATTACCGTGGAGAGCGATTTGCTGACTGGCATCAGGATCTAAAAGGGAATCATGATCTGCTCAATCTCTCACGGCCTGATGTCGTCGGTCAGATACATCGGGATTATTTTTTGGCAGGTGCAGATATTGTAGAAACAAATACGTTCAATGCCAATGCCATCAGTCAGGCTGATTATGGGACACAGGACAGTGTCTATGACATCAATTTTGCGAGCGCTGTTTTGGCCAGAAAAGTTGCGGATGAATTCACTGCAGAAAATCCGGCAAAACCGAGATTTGTAGCAGGTTCATTAGGTCCGACAAACAGGACTGCATCATTATCACCAGATGTGAATCGTCCGGGTTTTCGGGCTACTACGTTTGATCAGTTGGCAGAGGCGTATCGTGAGCAGGCAAGAGGCCTGATAGACGGAGGAGTAGATTTACTACTGATAGAGACTGTATTTGATACGCTCAATTGTAAGGCCGCACTTTTTGGCATCACCTCATTGATAGATGAGACCGGCGCGGATGTGCTGATCGGTGTATCCGGTACGATCACAGATGCAAGTGGACGAACATTGTCAGGTCAGACTATTGAAGCGTTTTGGATTTCAATTTCTCATGCTCCTCTTTTTTGTGTTGGGATTAATTGTTCGCTGGGTGCTGCTGAGATGAGGCCTTATGTGGAGAGTCTTTCCAAGATTGCGAATGTACCATTGATTATTTTTCCGAATGCGGGTTTGCCAAATGAACTTGGGGAATATGATCAGACGGCGCAGGTGATGAAGGGACTAATACGTGAATTTGGAACGAGTGGTTTTTTCAATATTACAGGTGGTTGTTGTGGTACTACTCCGGAACACATACGTGCTATAGCAGATGCAGTGGCTGATTTGCCTCCACGAATTATTCCTGAACCGAATCCATATACACAATTAAGTGGTCTTGAGGAATTGACGATACGACCTGATAGTAATTTTGTCAATATCGGCGAACGTACAAATGTGACAGGCTCAAAAATATTTGCAAAACTTATTCGTGATGGAAATTACACTGAAGCACTGAGTGTCGCTATGCACCAGGTAGAGAATGGAGCACAGATATTGGATGTCAACATGGATGAAGGGCTGCTTGATTCGAAGCAGGTGATGGTTGATTTCTTGTTGCTCATGAGCGCAGAGCCTGACATTGCGAAATTGCCTTTCATGATTGACTCTTCGAAGTGGGATATCATCGAAGCCGGATTGAAATGTGTGCAGGGGAAATGTATCGTCAATAGCATCTCGATGAAAGAAGGTGAAGCTGCATTTCTTCATCATGCAAAACTCGTACGACGATATGGTGCTGCAGTAGTCGTGATGGCCTTTGATGAGGATGGTCAGGCAGATACGATAGAGCGCAAAGTTTCTATTTGTCATCGCGCTTATCGTCTGCTCACTGAAGAAATTGGTTTTCCACCGCAGGACATCATATTTGATCCAAACATCTTTGCGATCGGTACCGGTATCGCAGAACACAATGACTATGCTATTAATTTTATAGAGGCTACAAAACAGATTAAGGCATTTTGTCCCGGAGCGAAGATCAGTGGTGGCGTAAGTAATGTTTCGTTTTCGTATCGTGGTAATAATGCAGTGCGTGAAGCTATGCATGCTTCATTCTTATATCATGCTATTCGGGCCGGGATGGATATGGGTATCGTCAATGCGGGAATGATCGAAGTGTATGAAGAAGTTGATCCGGTATTACTCAAACTTGTAGAAGATGTCATCTTCAATCGCGATCCTAATGCCACAGAAGCACTGACGACCTATGCGGATGAAGTAAAGACAAAAGGAAAAACAATCACACGCGAGCAGGCTTGGCGTGATGAAAATGTGCAGTCAAGACTTTCACACGCTCTGGTAAAAGGTATAACTGAATATATCGAACTTGATACGGAAGAAGCGAGACAGTTATATTCGAGACCACTTGAGGTGATTGAGGGTCCGCTGATGGATGGAATGAACATCGTGGGGGAGTTATTTGGACAGGGGAAAATGTTTTTGCCGCAAGTCGTCAAGAGTGCGCGCGTGATGAAAACGGCTGTAGCCTATCTCACACCATTTATTGAAGCGGAGAAAAAACATGGCGAACAAACATTCAAAGGAAAAATACTGATGGCCACTGTGAAAGGTGATGTGCATGACATTGGAAAAAATATTGTCGGTATTGTTCTTGCCTGTAACAACTATGAAATACTTGATCTCGGTGTCATGGTGCCTGCGGAGAAAATACTCAGGATAGCCGTTGAGGAGAAAGTGGATATCATAGGACTAAGCGGGTTGATCACACCTTCGCTTGATGAGATGGTACACGTGGCTGCAGAGATGGAACGACAAGGATTTGAATTGCCGCTACTGATCGGAGGAGCCACAACATCGCGATTACACACTGCACTTAAGATCGAACCGAAATATAACAGAGGCCCTGTAGTACATGTACTTGATGCTTCCAAATGCGTCGGTGTGGCCTCATCATTATTGTCAGAAGATAAAGTAAAGCGCTCCTCGTTCATTGAAGAGATGCGTTCTAACTACGAAGAAATGAGAATAGCAAGAGCCGGCAAACAAGCAAAACGATTTTTATCTCTTGAAGCCGC
>JBATMM010000280.1:0-4706 GCA_049289835.1 Saprospiraceae bacterium
ATCATAAAGCGCTTTATCGGATACTCAACAGTTAGCTATTTACCCCTAAATCCCCTAAAGGGGACCTTATTCCTAATCATTATTTTTTTCTAATACTAAATAAGATTTCATCAATTTTTAACCAACAATTAAAAATTATCAATTTGATTTTTTGTAACGAGAAAGGTCCCCTTTAGGGGATTTAGGGGTAATCATGCGCTGATTTTTAACAATCCTCTAACCTCTGATTTAAACTTCAATTAAAAACCTGCGGCACATGAAAGCCACGCTTAACTTTGCGTTTAAATAAAAAATCAATTATGAAAACTTCTATTCTATTCCTATTCTCTTTGTTTTGTGCTTTTCAGGTGACTGCACAGACTCAATATGCAGTCGTGACTACGATTGAATCCATTATTCCTGCAGGCCTTGGTCGCTCACGGATGATCTCCAACAAAGAAGATCTTAACACTGCCAATTTTACAACTACCCGGACGGATGGTAAAACAAGTAATATGAGCTCTGTCAAACGTAAAGATTTGAAAATTGACAATTTTGATGAAACGAAGTTGTTGAATTTTTACAGTCTTGGTGGGATCAACTTTCAGAATATTGCTTCTAATGATGCTATTGTTTCTGCTAAGCTCAATGAAATGTCTGAAGCCGGTTGGACACTTGCATTCGTGACTTCAGGTGTAGAAAGCGATGGTGGTACGACTGATGGTGAGGGGATATTTACTACACGGTACATTTTCAAAAGGGACTAACAGGTTTGTATACTGAATTCTGGATGCCGGATTAATGGATGCCGGATACCAGACTCATGACACAAAAAGCTTTAAGATCTCATTAGCATAATACATTGCTATTGTGAAACTGTCTAATTTTATTCTAGAAAACAGTTGTTCAGATAGCATCTCGAGTCCGGTATCTGGCATCCTTTTATCCGGCATCCGCATACGAGGTTCCGTTATTATAGCCTGATGGAGGATTTCCAGGATAGGCAGCTCTAAAGCAAAGTACCTACCTTTGCCCCCCGATGGATGAAAAGACGCTTAAGACTGGGGATAAGGACCGGAAGCAGGATCATATTGAGCTGGCTTTTGATGCCGATATGGGTAACCTGGGCACCGATACCAGGTTCAGATATGAGCCGATGCTTTCAGCACATCCTAATGCTGACTCAGATCTCAGCATCTCTTTCCTGGGTAAAAAACTAAGAGCGCCTCTCTGGGTCAGTAGTATGACCGGTGGCACCGAAATGGCGCTGAAGATCAATCAAAGACTGGCAACATCATGTGCAAAATTTGGTCTTGGCATGGGCCTGGGATCCTGCAGGCCACTTTTGGACAGTCATCTTAGGCTGAAGGATTTTGATGTCAGGGAAATTATTGGTCACGAATTACCTCTTTATGCTAATCTCGGAATTGCGCAGGTTGAAAAACTTTTAGCAGACGACCGAATTGACGATGTTCTTAGGCTGATAGATACACTTAGTGCGGATGGCCTGATCGTTCATGTCAATCCGCTACAGGAATGGTTGCAGCCTGAGGGTGATCGCATTCAGAATCCTCCGATAGAAACCATTCAACATTTATTGTCAAAGGTTGTTTTTCCAGTCATTGTGAAAGAAGTTGGACAAGGCATGGGATGGGAAAGTCTTTCGGCTTTGCTCAGCTTGCCGATAGAAGCCATTGAGTTAGCTGCGCATGGAGGTACTAATTTTTCAAAGCTTGAACTTCTTCGTTCGAATCATCATCACCAGGAAATGTATGGATCAATTGCACAGATTGGGCATACAGTTCAACAAATGGTTTCATGGATCAATCAGCTGACCAATGATGATGGAACTCAAATTAAATGCAGGCAAATCATTATATCAGGAGGAATAAAAGATTTTCTGGACGGATATTATTGGATGGAAAAATTGAAATTGCCTTCGATATACGGACAGGCCAGTGCATTTCTTAAATATGCAAAAGAAGGCCAGGAGGAGTTAGATGAATTTATTGCAAAACAAATTGCAGGTTTGCAATTGGCACATGCTTATCTGAAAGTGAAATAAAACGATGGGGAAAAAAACAATATCAGGTTTTTCGAAACTTTCGAAAGTGGGCAAGATCAAATGGATCGTCGAAAATTTTTTTAAAGATCCGGAGACAGTTAAAAGAGAATTAGCAAGCTATCTTCTTGTCAATGAAGAGCAGCAGCGTATTCTCGATGGGTTCAGTGAAAATACGATAAGTAATTATCCTCTTCCGCTCGGCGTTGCTCCAAATTTCCTGATCAATGGGATTGAATATTGTGTGCCGATGGTGACAGAAGAAAGTTCTGTTGTGGCTGCGGCTGCAAGTGCTGCAAAATTCTGGCTTGATCGGGGAGGTATACGTGCTCAAATCCTGGGTACGTTGAAGACAGGACAAATTCATTTTCTCTGGTATGGTGATGGAGATGCTCTCGCCACTTTCAAAGATGAACTGGCTGCATACCTCATTGGCGTGAGCAGCCAGATCACCAGGAATATGGATGAGCGTGGAGGAGGTATTAAAGCTATCTCTTTGTTGAATATGACAGATCGTGAGCCAGGATATTATCAGTTGCTTCTTGAGTTGGATACAAAGGATTCAATGGGTGCCAATTTTATTAATTCTGTGCTGGAGGAATGTGCACAAGCATTGCCGATGTGGTTTGAAAGGAATATGTCAACCGAAATTCCTGCACCTGAAGTGATCATGGCCATCTTGTCGAATTACAATCCTGAATGTCGAGTCCTTGCATGGGTTGAATGTCCGACGCTGGATCTCGGAGAATTTGAAAGTGATCTTGGACCTGAAGAATTTGCACGCAGATTTTACACGGCAGTTCGGATTTCACATATTGATCCGTATCGGGCAGTGACGCACAACAAAGGAATATTCAATGGCATTGATGCCGTCGTGTTAGCTACTGCAAATGATTTTCGTGCGGTCGAAGCTTGTGGTCATGCTTATGCAGCACGAACTGGAAAATATATCGGCCTCAGCAAGTGTACGATTCACAAAGGAATGTTCCGTTTTGAATTGGAGATTCCATTAGCTGTGGGTACAGTAGGTGGATTGACGACATTACATCCTTTAGCAAAACGTTCCCTTGAAATGTTAGGCAATCCTGATGCACCTACATTGATGCAGGTCATTGCAGCCACAGGATTGATGCAAAATTTTTCTGCCATTCGTTCACTGATCACCACAGGTATTCAGAAGGGCCACATGAAGATGCATATTCACAATATGTTATTGCGTCTTGAAGCGACAGAGGAGGAATCTGTGAAGGCTCTTGAATATTTTAGAGATAAGACAGTATCCTTTCGGGATTTGAGACATTATTTGAATGAAATGAGATCTGTAGTGGTGAAAAATTGATTTTAATTTGTAACCATTAATTCCTTAATTGAGAATAGTACCGATTTGCCAAAAAATTAATGCAATGAAAGAAGTAACCATAATAATACCTGAAAAAAAATTCAGTTTTTTCATGGAACTGATGGATCAATTGGGCCTGGAAGTGAGTCACCAATATGATATACCTGAGGAACACATGTCAATCGTAATGGAGCGCATCAAGGAAGACGAAAAAAACCCTGGTCGTTTAGAACCATGGGATAAAGTGAAGGATAAATTTAAGTTTGATTAATTGAATATGATGTTCTTATTGAACCTGAAGAATTAAAAAATATTCAATTTATTATAAATTGTTTTGACTAACGTAGATCTGGGTTGGGAAAATGAAATTATATGTTAAGTGACCATCACAATTTTTTCAAGATTGACCAGGAAGCTGGAAAACATCCTCATGTTTGGTCACGTGGTTTCCATATGTTCTTAGGTGATTTGCAAAGAAAGGATCATGAAATTGATAAATTATTAAAAACATTTTATGAATTTCTAAAATCAAAACTTCAAATTCGAATGTTAAACTCAACTCATTATGATCGGGGTTTTGAAACAGAGGAAAAGTTTATGATGTATAATTTCAATCAGGATTTTGCAGGTACTATAAGCTTTGATTTTGAAATTAAATATTTATGGTTCAATAATATTTCAAATGAGTTTTATGAAATCTTCATACCGGCTGGATTTTTTGTAAGTCTATCAGTTGGTACTGACGACAGTATTGTCTTTTGTCTTCGCTTTAAAGGAAATGTATTTACGAATACTTTATGGGGAGATGATGGGACGGAAGAAGGGTATAGTTATTCTTTCAGACCTGCGGCAGTTTACAATAGAGCCTTAGTCAGGAATATGGCTATGGAGATGGAAAGGCGTTTTGGGGGAACATTAGACTTATATCCAGATAGAGAACTTTTTACCAGATATGATAAATATGGGCCAACTGATGAAAGTTTGTTAAGATGGTTAGATCCTGATTATAAACAGCCCAAATAAAGTCTAAGTGATTGAAACCTGATCCTTTAAGATTCTCGAAATCTTAGCCTTTACCTTCGCTTCAGTCCTCATCTCAGCCTGGGCGACAGTCATATGGGGAGCCATCCAAGTCCAAAACCTTCCAAAGAGTCCTTAAGTATTGACAAATCCGCAATTGGATTGCGGATTTGTCAGAAAATAGATGTGCCCTAGTAAAACTGGAATATATAGATGAGTATAATTTTAACCTTCTCCTTAGCCTTCGCCTCCGCCTTTTCTTCAGCCTATCTGCGAAATCAGCGATATCAGCGGTATCTTTGCCCC
>JBATMM010000281.1:0-8681 GCA_049289835.1 Saprospiraceae bacterium
TGTCCTGTATTGCTTTTAAATAACCTTCTGCAGGAAGTATTACTCCGGCTTCTCCCTGGATAGGTTCGATGATGACTGCAGCCGTCAGGTCATTGATGGTACTGATATCTTCGAATGAATTGAAATCAATGTGACGAATGCCAGGCACCAATGGCATGAAAGAAGATGTATACGATAAGTCTGCACGAAGACTTTCCGCTCCTGCAGTACTTCCGTGATAAGCATTCCGACATGAGATGATTTCATATCGTCCTGTATATTTCTTCGCGAGTTTCAATGCACCTTCGACTGCTTCTGTTCCTGAGTTTGTGAAATAAGAAGTTGTTAAAGATGGCGAAAGTAGATGTGCTAAACGTTCAGCCAATGCGACTTGGGGAATCGTGATATGTTCTCCATAAACCTGTGTATGTAGGTGCAAATCAAGCTGAGCACGGATCGCAGAAATTATTTTTGGATGACTATGCCCAAGGGATGAAACAGCGATACCGGAGATGCAATCGATGTATGCGTTTCCGTCTTTGTCATAGAGATATATTCCTTCACCACGCACGACCTCAAAGCCATCCGGTTCGGGAGATGTCTGTGCAATGTGACGGAGGAAAGATGAGCGTAGTGACATAGAGATGCGAAGGTAGAGGAAGATTTTTGTTCGACACTTTCAGCGTCGAAATGTTGTTGCACCCTCATCCCCCGGGTTGCAACCCGGGGCTAATAACGTTGGATCCTTTCAGGATCAGGATTCCGATTATGTCATTCAATAAATATGATCTGCAGGATTTGATATGGGGAATTGAAAGAGAAAATAGCAAGTCCCCTTTAGGGGATTTAGGGGCAAAAAGGTTGCCGGGGCTAATAACATTGGATCCTGTCAGGATCAGACATCTGTTTATTAGATTTCCGTTACCAGAATATACCGCTCCTACGGAGCTCAAAAACCTCTTTCGCACTACGTGCTACAGAGATGTCGCTCCTACGGAGCTAAAAGAATCTCTCACTCTCTCACTTCTTTACTCCTATTCGTTATTCGTTATTCGTTGTTCGTTATTCTTTTTCATTCCACTCCCATCAACGACTTCAACTTAAAGAAAATATCCGTATTCTCATAAATACCCCTGAACAACTCTGCTCCGGGTCCCGATGCGAATACAGGTATCATCATCGCAGTGTGCTCTTTCGTCGTAAAAGCAACTTCGATGTGATTGAGTTTAGAACCGGGATTGACAGCAAAACCACCGGTCTCATGATCGGCCGTCACAATGACTAATGTGTTACCATCTTTCTCTGCGAAATCGAGTGCTTCTGCTATTACTTTCTCAAATTCGTGAAGTTCCGTCACTACATAATTAGCATCATTAGCATGGCCCCCCCAATCAATCTGCGAACCTTCGATCATCATGAAAAAACCTGAAGGTGACCTGGTATCTAAAAAACCCAGTGCTTTATCTGTAGCAGGGACAGCATAATTACGTCCTTCAGTGACAGGAAGAGGTTCATCATCAGAAGTGAAGAAGCCAATATTTTTTTTGGTTCCTGTATCCAGATCTTCTATCCGCATATGTGCTATATCATTGATGACATACCCTTTGTCTATAAATTCTTTGACAAGATCACGTCCATCGGCACGATGTATGAATGAATCCTCACCACCACCGATAAAAAGATCAACATTCGAATTCAGCATTTGCAAAGCAATAGCTTCTTTATCAGTTCTGCCGTCAATGTGTGCATAATATGCCGCAGGTGTAGCGTGTGTCATTGAACATGTGACCACAAGCCCTGTAGCCATGCCTTTCTTTTCAGCCATTTCAAGTATCGTAGGAAAAGATTTTTTATGCGCATCCATCCCCAGATATCCATTGTCTGTTTTCACCCCCGACGCAAATGCAGTAGCACCCGCTGCACTATCGGTCACAAGATTATCCGCTGAATACGATTTGTGAAAACCAATATTTTTAAAACGCTCGAAGACAGTTTTATTGTCATTCATATACATCGCTCCTGTGATCTGCGGCAATCCCATTCCATCGCCAATCAAAAAGATTACATTTTTCGGCTTAGCACCTGTTGTTTCATTCTGTACAGTATTTGTTTTTCCTGAACTGTGAGATGTTGAGCATGAGGAGATGCATAACAACAGAAAGATGAAAGCAGGAACAGATGCGTTTTTAGCCCATTGCTGCATATTTCTTACCCGGAAGGGATTTGATGGCACCTTTAAATTCAAGATTAAGTAATATCGCAGCAAGCTCACCCGGGGTCGATTTTGATTCAAAAGCTAAGGTATCAATATCTTTTTCGCCCCGGTCTACGATGAGACTGTAAATTTTCTGTTCATTTTCATCCATCTCTGTAAACAAATCTGCCTGAAAGGTCTGTTGCTTTGTCTTCCTGTCCCATGACATCAGGTGAAGGAGATCTTCTCCCGATTCAATCAGATGAGCTTGCTGATTTTTGATGAGATGGTTACATCCGGCAGAACTTTTATCAATTTTTCTGCCGGGAATGGCAGCCACATCCTTATTGTAATCATTGGCTATAGCAGCCGTGATCATTGAGCCTCCGGTCACACCCGATTCGATGACCACAAGCACATCACATAGCCCGGCAACAATCCTATTCCTCATCGGGAAATTCACAGCATCCGGACCTGTCTCGTAACTGAATTCCGTGATGATCCCTCCACGTGCCATCATTTTCTCTGCTACCGGTGCATGTGCGTCAGGGTAAATGACGCCCATACCACTGCCCATCACACCTATCGTAGGTACATCGACAGCAATACTATGACGATGTGCTGCTATATCGATTCCGTATGCAAGCCCGCTGATGATACTCACGTCATAAGGTGCTATAGCATCGATAATCTCTTCAGTCACTGTCTTTCCATAGATCGTCGGCTTACGTGTGCCTACAATCGCTACAGATCGTTCAGGATTGAGATCGACATTCCCTTTTGTAAATAATAATAATGGAGCATCAGCAAAATGTTTCAATCGTGAAGGGAATTGATCATCCGTATAAAAGGTATACTGGATTCCTTTTTTCTCCATGATATCCAACTCTTCTTCTGCAGCTATAAAGCAGGCTCTGCTCTTTGCAATTTGATTAGCTATTTCTTCACCCACACCCGGTATAGATTTGAGAAATCTTTTTTGTTCTCCGAATACAGTTTCGATACTTCCGCAATAGGAGATGAGTTGCCGGGCGATGATGGGTCCGACTAAAGGGATCATGGTAAAAGCGATCTCCTCAATTTTTGTTTTCCTGGTTTTCATTTCAAGTTACTTTTTCAATGCCAAAAAAGTAACCTTCCCTCAAAATAAATTGATCTCATGATTTTCTTCCTGGCTATCCAAAGCTAAGGAAAAAGGAAATACAAATCTGTTGTCGTTTCGCTTCGGCTACCGCTCAGCGACCGATTAGGATTTCCAGGAGAATGTTTCGGCTTCGCTCAACATTTGAGTCAAAGATCCGAGCTTATCAATATGAACACATTTTAAAGATTGAGCGAAGCCGAAATCTCCACATGAAATCTCTGACGGTCGCTGAGCGGTAGCCGAAGCGAACGACGAATGATCCAGAAAGCTATTGCATATCCCTCAGCCCTGGATTGATCTGATAAGCCCGTTCAAGATACTTCGTGCCCTGTATCTGATCACCACCTCCATAAAATGCTTTACCAAGACCAAATAAAATCCTCGGATCATCAGGTGCTATTTTTTCACCAAGCTTTAGGATTGTAACAGCCGTGGGAAATTCCCGTTTTGTTTTTGTCAATAATTCATAACCGGCTTTGTAGTAAAAGTCAATCATGGATTCCTTCGGCGCACGTCCATTGAGGTAATCCAAAAACTGAGGGACATATTCTGTTCGTGGCGCCGCATTGAGTATCGTTGTGAAATCAGTGAGCAATCGTTGAAGATCACCATCCCTGAGATATCGCTCTGCGACCAGACCTGATTTAATTTGATTGGCAGAACTATAAGTCGGATACATCGCAAGCGATTTGTCAACATAATAATCAGCTTCCTGGAGCAATTCCAGTTTTTTAGCCGGATCATTTTCTTTCATATCACGTGCCTCTTCAAAAAGAGCCGTACCCATAAAACAATTATTCCTCGCGCTATTGACAGATACCATTGCCGCCTGTCCATTCAGACTGAGTGAATCTTTCCATGCAGGCACACGAACATATGTTTTAAAAATATAGGCACCCATGATTAATACAAGGATGCTGATAGAAGCGAATCGTATTCCTTTCTTTTCCGAATTCCATCCGTATTGAATAAATACCCACGCACACACTACTGAAAAAGCAATCGATGGAATAAAAATGAAACGTTCATTCATGAATGTGCCTACAGGAAAAAATAAATTAGAGACAATGGAAACTGTGGCAACAAAGAATCCGATGGCCCACGAATAAATGCTTTTCCTTTTCCACAATTTGAAAAAAACAAAAGCAAGACCCAGGTAGATCGCCAATGAAATTAGTGTGCCCGGTTTTCCGAAATTCATGATCGGAATATGGTACGGATAATAGTCGTGGGTCAATGGATGTGGAAAAACAAGAAGACGTATGTATTGACCAAGTGTGTAAAGTATAGTGGCATATCGTTCGCCTGTATTCATCCCGATGAAAGGATCGTTCATCAGGTCGGTGATTTTTTTACCACTATCAAATACATATCCGATCACATTGGTCCGGATGACCATATAGATGATGAATGCGATCAAAGAAGGAATAAGTGCAGTTACATAATCTTTCATTTTAGCATTCGTGAAAAAATACATTGTCAACGGAATGACTGCGAGGAAAGTGACTGCATTTTCTTTCGCCATCAGACCCAGGAACATGGCGATTCCACTGATGACAAGCCAATTGATTTTTCCTGAAGAGAGATATCGAAGCACGCAATAAAGAGCCCCCATCGCTCCCAGCGCCGTCATGATTTCATCCCTTCCTTTGATATTCGCTACCACTTCAGAATGAACCGGATGAAGAATGTATAGAATGACAGCCAGAAATGGAATGGATACCAGCCAGTTCTTGGCCTCTTTTTCCGGAAAAAGAATCGATAGGACTCTGAAAATGAGCAGGCCAATCAGGCCGTAAAGGAGAATATTTATAAAATGACGCTCGATCCTGTTATCTCCAAATACAGATTGTTCGATAGCAAAAGAGATAATGGAAAGTGGCCTGTATCGTGCACCTGCTACCAGGTCCTGCTGGCCATGGAAATAACCTGAAAAACTCTCTGTACTGAGTATTTCCCAGATGCCACTGACGCCCTTTTTTGTATAGTCATTGCCCGTGATGACTATCTGATCATCAAGGACATAGCCATAAGGCAAACACATCCAGTACAACGCGAAAGCCAATATCGGTATGATCAGGGCTTCCCTCCAGTGCCGTTCCCAGAAACCTGGGGTGAAATCCAGGTTCGAAAAGGTTTGGGATTTACTCTTAGACTTAGCAGGTTTTTTTTTGATTGTCGTTTTCGCCATGGCGGATAAAGATAAGCGGAAGGGGTATGTGAGGCAACATCAGATTTGGAATTCATCACAAACAGAATTATCTTTCAACCCATAATGCCCCATTAATGGACTGTAGTAGAGCAATCTCAATTTTGCTTTTTTTAGTTTTTGGTTTTTTCTCCTCGCCAGCTAATGCTCAGATTAACCTGAAGACAGGTTATAGTTTTTCCGTTTTGTCCACACCGGCTCTGCATCGGGTGGTAACCTCTTTTAATCAGTCTCAATCGTATATTTCCCGTTTCCATGACCTGGATTGGCTTCATGGGTTTGAAGCAGGGCTGCGCCTGAAAGGAGGAGTCCATGCACTCGAATTAACATACCAGGGAGCCAGCAAGTCATTTAAGGCAACCGGTTTAATACCCGGATCTATAAACAAATACACTGACAATCTCAGGTATTCAGCTAATAGCCTGGCCTTAGGTTACCAGTTAGGAAATGGAACGGTGGGAATGGGAACAGATCTGCTTTTTCAATTTTATAAGGTTAAATATGAGGAAGGATTGACGAAACATTCCTTCAGTAATATGCAGCATATGACGGCCTTCAAATTTTACCTGATGGTGACATTCAAGGGAGACACCGGTATTGATTTTGCATTACAACCCTTCGTCATCTTACCTTCAAAAGCCTATGATCTCCGACCATTAGCTGATATCCTCCATACCGAAGCCGGAACCGGCGAAGAGAAATGGATCAGATATGGATTAACCATTTCGTTTTATAATGGAAAAAAGTAGAAAGGTTAAACGATTGACCGGTTAAATGGTTAAACGATATCTTTAAGTGCTTCACCAAACCCTACTTTTACAAGTCAATGTCGTTTAAACTTGTTTCCACATATCAACCTACAGGTGATCAGCCCGAAGCTATCCGTCAGCTTGTCAAGAGCATTAATAAAGGAGAGCAAAGCCAGGTATTGCTAGGTGTCACCGGATCAGGAAAAACATTTACCGTAGCGAATGTCATCCAGGAAGTGCAGCGTCCTGTACTTGTACTTACACACAATAAAACACTGACCGCTCAACTCTATGGTGAGTTCAAAGAATTCTTCCCGGATAATGCGGTTGAATATTTTGTCTCTTATTATGATTATTATCAGCCGGAAGCATATCTCTCTGTCTCTGATACATTCATCGAAAAAGATCTTTCTATCAATGAAGAAGTCGATAAGCTTCGACTACGGGCAACCTCTTCATTGCTATCCGGTCGTCGCGATATCATCGTCGTAGCTTCTGTATCCTGCATTTACGGTATGGGGAATCCTGAAGATTATAAAGCAGGTATCATACGAATCCAGACAGGCGAAAAAATATCGCGCAATAGTTTTCTTTATCGCCTGGTGGAAAGCTTGTATAGCCGGACAGAAGGCCAACTCGCTCGAGCAAATTTCAGAGTCAAAGGCGATACGGTTGATATTCATTTGCCTTATGTTGATTATGGCTATCGGGTTACATTTTACGGTGATGAGATTGAAGAAATAGACATCATAGATGTTCATACCGGCCAACGTCAGGAACCACTTAAACATGCAGCTATTTTTCCTGCCAATCTATATGTGGCTCCAAGAGACAGACTCAAATTCATCATCCGTGATATTGAAGATGAATTATTCAGACAGGAAGAATATTTCACAAGGGAACGAAAATATCTTGAGAGCAAACGTATTCATGAACGTACGCACTTTGATCTTGAAATGATCCGCGAGCTTGGTTATTGCAGCGGTGTGGAAAACTATAGCCGGTTTTTTGATGGAAGGGAGCCTGGCACAAGACCGTTTTGTTTGCTGGATTATTTTCCGGAGGATTATCTCATGATCGTGGATGAAAGTCATGTCACTTTACCACAGGTACGTGGTATGTGGGGTGGTGACCGCGCTCGAAAATTGAATCTTGTCAATTACGGATTCAGACTCCCATCAGCGATTGATAACAGGCCCTTGAATTTTGATGAGTTTACGGGATTGATCAATCAGGTCATCTATGTGAGTGCCACTCCTGCGGATTATGAATTGGAACAAACGGGTGGTGTACTTGTCGAGCAGATAGTTCGTCCTACAGGATTGCTTGATCCGCCTATTGAAATCCGTCCCAGTCTCAATCAGATTGATGATCTGCTGGATGAAGTCAATGAAAGAGTAAAATCAAACGAACGTGTACTGGTCACCACGCTGACGAAACGAATGGCTGAGGAGTTGAGTAAGTATTTCATTAAACTCAATGTGAAGTGCAAATACATTCACTCCGAGGTTGAAACCATGGAACGTGTTGAAATATTAAGAGATCTTCGTCTTGGTGATTTTGATGTTTTAGTTGGTGTCAATTTATTGAGAGAAGGTCTAGATCTTCCGGAGGTCTCATTGGTAGCTATTCTGGATGCCGACAAAGAAGGATTTCTAAGAAATGATCGTTCGCTTACACAAACTGCAGGAAGGGCTGCACGGAATTCGAATGGAATGGTTATTTTCTATGCCGACAAAATCACAGAGTCGATGCAAAAGACGATTGATGAAACTAACCGGCGACGATCTATACAAATAGCCTATAATGAAAAGCACGGAATCACTCCTACTACGATATCCAGAACCAGAGAAGAAATATTGTCCAGAAAATCAATTCTCGATGTTCGCGAAGGAAACAAGAAAGCTTATGTGGACAGAGAGCTTGAACCCTCCTTGGCTGCAGATCCTGTACTTGCCTTTATGTCACGAGACCAGGTAGAAAGAATGCTTGCAGATACAGAACGAAAGATGAAGGATGCAGCTAAGGATTTAGATTTTATCACTGCTGCTCAATATAGAGATGAGATGATGGCTTTACGTAAAAGATTGAAATGAAGATGCCGGATAAAAAGATACCGGATACCGGACTTTATAATTGATTTTTCATTTTCTTATATGACAACTAACGATTCCTCGCTCACGGTTCACGGCTCTCGCCTCACGCAGAATTCTTTCAACAAAAAGCTTGCAAAACAGCTGACTACGCCTTGGAAGATGAGAATGTGGATGATGAGACGGCTTCCGATGGGATTGATGTCGGGTATGGTGATCGATTCTTTGGATGAAAATGGCTGCAGGGTGATGCTTAAAGATCGCTTCTGGATACGGAACCCTTTCGGGTCTGTTTTCTGGGCGGTGATGGGGA
>JBATMM010000282.1:0-16305 GCA_049289835.1 Saprospiraceae bacterium
GGGATCAGAGCCCTATTGACCAATATTGAAGAAAGAGGTACGGCTCCTACTGTACCTGAACTGCGCGAGATATCAAGAGATACACTTGAAATACCCGTTGATGCGATTGAAATAAACCCTTTTCAACCCAGAAAAGACTTTGATGAAGACAGTCTGCAGGAATTAGCACAGTCCATTCGTGTACACGGTATCATTCAGCCTCTTACGATTCGCCGGATGAGTGAAGGGTCATATCAATTGATCGCAGGCGAACGAAGATTGCGCGCTTCTAAAATAGCCGGACTTACTACTGTACCTGCCTACATCAGACTGGCCAATGATCAGGGGATGCTTGAAATGGCCATCGTTGAAAATATTCAACGCGCAGATCTAAATGCAATTGAGATGGCTTTCAGTCTGCAACGACTGATCGATGAATGCAAACTGACGCATGAAGAATTATCACAGCGGGTCGGGAAACAAAGAAGCACTGTCACCAATTTTCTCCGTCTCTTAAAACTTCCGCCTCAGATTCAGCAGGCTCTGCGTAAAGATGAAATTTCGATGGGGCATGCGCGCTCGATAGCAAGTCTTGAAGACATAAGTTCTCAATTGATGGTGTTGGGAGAAATCATGTCGAAGGGACTAAGTGTCAGAGATACTGAAAAATTGGTTTCAAAATATCTTGATGCCTCACCCGGCAAAAAAGATAGAAAGGCAAAGTCAACTAAACCTGAATCAAACCGCAAATCAGCAGAATTAAATCAGATACAACAACAGTTGCGATCCATGCTTGGCGTACAGGTTGCATTACACTACAAGGAAAATGGCACGGGGAATATTCAGATCCCATTCAAGAGCGATAAGGAGCTGAATTATATACTTGATCTGCTGGAAGGAATTGATCAGGAATCTTGAACGCTAATTACGTCCATAGATCGTTTACTAAACTGATGAAAGTCATTTTCTTCTTTGTTATCCTTTTCGCATCACTTATTTCCGGTGGCACTCTACATGCACAAACTGTCGAGGACAGTTCAGTGGTTGTCGAAACGACTAAACAGGTAAAGAAAGGTTCGATTTTTACCGGTCATCCTGGTAAAGCAATGCTCTTAAGCTTGATCATCCCGGGTTCGGGACAGTGGTATAACGGGAGCATTCTTCGTGCTCATTGTGCCTGGGCTGCTGTGGGGGGTGTAGGGTATATTATGATATACAATACCAGGGAATACAGATGTCTGAGGGATGCTTATATCCACAAGATCGATGGCACTCCATACACACCCACCAAATGTTCCAAGATTCTCAAAGAGAATATTCCCCTCTATCCAGATGCTGCCACCATTCGGCTTGTGCGAGATCAGGCGAATAAAAACAAACAGGCTTCGATTGTTGGATTCGCATTTGTTTGGTTATTGAATGGCGTCGACGCCTTTGTTGATGCCCATCTGAAAGACTTTGATATTGATGAAGACCTTTCATTCAAAATTGAGACTCGAATGGAAGGTGATCCTAATGCGCCGATGAAGATGGGTTTATATGTTCAATTCTGACTCTTTTCTTCGGCCTTGCATTTATTCATTAGAAGAGAAAGTGGGTTTACATTAAAAATATTTAGTATATTAGTAATAAAATTATTAAACCTTTTACTAAATTCTTTAGACATGAACTCGAGCAAAAATTTCTTAATCCTATTATTGGCAATCATTATTTCAAGTTGTCAAACCGAACAGGCAAAAAATACTTACACCATAAGTGGTAAAATAATTTTCCCTGGCTACATCAATTCTGTAATTCCATTCCAGGTCAATCTCATCTCTAATAACCAAATTATAGCCACTTCAACCAATGAGATATTTACATTCAGCGGTCTTGAAGAAGGGCAATCATACACAATCTCCCCACAGGCGGATGATTCAAGAAATGGGGTGACCACATTGGACAGGGTTCTAATTGAAAAGTACATTAATGGAGAAATAGAATTAGATCCTTTCCAAAAACTGGCTGCGGATGTCAACAGAGATAATGCAATTGATCAGACAGACATCGACCTCCTCATAAACTGTATTATGGCAGACACATGCTTCAGCTGGAGATTTTACACAGAAGACTATGACGGGAATGGTAACGGGTATATCGACCAGTACACAATAGACAACCTTACATCTGATATGGAAGTCAATTTTCTTCCCATAAAGCTGGGCGATGTAAATGGAACTGCCCATTGAAATATTGTGACAATTTTATTGAAATCAATTTAGATTTATTCTTTTGGGCTCCATCCTTCTTTCAATGAAACAGTTTGGTTAAACACCAAATGACCGGGCTTTGAATCTCTGTCAACAGTAAAATATCCGTGCCTGATAAACTGAAAGCTGTCACCATCGACAGCATTTGCAAATGCAGGTTCAAGCCTTATATTCTTTATCACTTTTTGCGATTGAGGATTTACTTTGCTCATGAAGTCCGAACCTTCATCCATTGGATTTTCAGTAGTAAAAAGTCTTTCGAACATTCTTACATCGCCACTGATAGCAGAAGATTCATGAACCCAATGCAGCGTACCTTTTGCTTTTATGCCACTTGTATCAGAACCACTTTTTGAATCCTGATAATAATTACAATGCACTTCAACCACCTCTCCGGTGGTTTCATCTTTTATCACTTCGTGACATGTGATGATATATGCACTCTTCAGTCGGACTGTTGCTCCAGGAGCTAATCTGAAAAATTTTTTTGGCGGATCAATCATAAAATCTTCACGTTCGATTAAAATCACTTTTCCGAATGGGATATCACGTTGTCCAGTTGACTCATCTTCCGGATTGTTTTCTGTAGGTAATAATTCTGTTTGTCCTTCAGGATAATTGGTAATAACAACTCTGATCGGATCTAAAACGACCATGCGTCTCAATGCTGTCTGATTGAGCTCATTCCGAACACATGATTCAAGAAGCTCGATTTCAATCCAGTTATCACGTTTAGCAATACCTACTTTTTCACAAAAGGTGCGTATTGCAGCGGCGGGGTAACCACGTCTTCTTACTCCACTGATCGTCGGCATTCTTGGATCATCCCAACCTGTCACTATGTCTTCATTGACCAGTTGAAGAAGACGTCGTTTTGAAGTGATCATGAAATTGACATTCATCCGCGCAAATTCAATCTGCCGGCTTGGAAAGATGCCAAGCTTCTCTATAAACCATTCATACAATGGCCTGTGGTGAATAAATTCCAATGAACAAAGAGAATGGGTGATGCCTTCAATGCTGTCACTTTGGCCATGAGCAAAATCATACATCGGATAGATACACCACTTATCACCGGTGCGATGATGATGCTGACGTTTGATCCTGTATATCACCGGATCGCGCATATGCATGTTAGGTGCAGTCATATCCACCTTTACACGCAAGACTCTTGCACCATCAGAGAATTCACCATCTCGCATCCGTACAAAGAGATCCATGTTTTCCTCAATAGACCTGCTTCGGAAAGGACTCAATTTCCCAGGCTCATTTGGGGTTCCTTTTTGTTCTGCTATCTCTTCAGCGGTGCTGTCATCAACAAATGCCAGGTCTTTCCTGATGAGGTCAAGAGCAAATTCATACAACTGATCAAAATAATCTGATGCATAATATTCCCTGTCCTCCCAATCATATCCTAACCAATGTATGTCCCGTTTGATCGCATTGACATATTCAGTTTCTTCTGTAGCCGGATTTGTATCATCGAATCTCAGATTAGTTTTTCCTCCATATTTTTTGGCAATCTCAAAATTGAGACATATTGCTTTCGCATGACCTATATGAAGATATCCATTTGGCTCAGGTGGAAATCGGGTGTGTACCCTACCCGCGTGCTTTCCATGAGCTATGTCATGTTCAATAATTTCTTCTATAAAATTGAGTGACTTTTGATCTTCCATGGAACAATTTTCGATTTTGGATTTTAGATTTTGGATTTTGCCCCTCAATCTCCTAAAGGGGTCTTGCAGTTTTATCCTATTTTGCTTATTGCCTATTGCTTATTGAATTTTGACTACATCCTATCAGGCATTTCTATTCCCAGCAGATCCATCGTCTTCAGGATGTTTTCGCCGATGATACGGATAAGTTTCAACCGAAAAGACAAGGCTTGTTCAGATTCTGCATGCAATACTTTCACATCGTGATAATAGCGATGATATTCCTTCGCTAAGGCATAAGCAAAATTTGCAATCAGTGCAGGGTTATATTCTTTTACTGCCGAATCAATAACTTGTCTGCACTGACTAAGCATGTTGAGCAATAATTTTTCATCTGCTATCGGTTCATAGTTTTCATGACCCGATTTATTCTTTCCGGCCTTTCGCAGAATAGATTGGATACGCACATAAGCATTCTGAATATATGGCCCTGTCTGTCCCTGTAAATCAACTGATGCCTTCGGATCAAATATCATTCGTTTGCGTGGGTCCACCTTGACAATGAAAAACTTCAATGCAGCCATGCCTATTTTTCGTATGATGTCAGGATCATTGACTTCTCGTTCTGACGCAGCATCACTTGCTTCTTTGAGCACCACTTCGATGAGATCATCAGCATCAACTACATTTCCCTCCCTTGATTTCATTTTTCCTTCCGGCAGATCTACCATCCCATAAGACAAATGATACAATCCTTTTGCATATGGAGCTCCATATGCACCAATCATAGCAAAAAGCGCCTGAAAATGATAATTCTGTTCATCTCCCACCACATAGACCATTCGTTCAGCACCGAATTCGTCATATCGCTTTTGCGCTGTACCCAAATCTTGTGTCATGTATACGGATGTGCCGTCCTTTCTGAGCAATAGTTTATGATCAAGCCCTTGGGATGTAAGATCAACCCAGATAGAACCATCATCTTTTTGATAAAAAACTTTACGACGCACACCTTCTTCAATAATATCTTTTCCAAGAAGGTAAGTATCGCTTTCAAAGTATAATTTATCAAATTCAACTCCGAGTTTTTTATAAGTCTCTTCAAATCCGGCATAAACCCAGGAATTCATTTTCTTCCAAAGTTGAATAGTTTCCGGATCATGGGCCTCCCATTTCAAAAGCATTTCTTTTGCCACCGCACCCAGAAGACTAAACAAATTGAAATACTGATTTTTATAACTTTTGAAAAATTCTTCTTCTGTTAATTCCTGTTCTTTACGGGTTTTGAAAATTTCAAGCGCTTCAGCGGTTTGTTGCCAGGTTTTGTACTCCTTTGAAAACTCTTTTTCAAAACGTACATACCATTCACCTACGAAATGATCGCTTTTCATTCCTGCAGATTCAGGAGTCTGACCCTCCCCAAATTTTTTCCATGAAAGCATGCTTTTACAAATGGCAATGCCGCGATCATTGACGATTTGAACTCTTTTCACATCGTAACCTGCTGCAACAAACATCTTATAAGTAGCCCACCCCAGCAGGATATTCCGGATATGTCCTAAGTGCAGTGGCTTATTTGTATTCGGAGATGAAAACTCCACAAGTACTTTTTCCGATGCATGTACAGGCTTCCAATAATCAGGTTCCTTGACCATTTCATCCAGTACTGAAGACCAATATGAAGACGAAAGTGATATATTCAGGAAACCCTGAACAACTTCGGTGTCACTCACCCACTTCATTGAACGTTGGAAATATTCACCGAGGCTTGCAGCTATTTGAGGAGGTGATTGACGGAGAGCTTTGGCCAATGAAAAGGTCACGAGCGTAAAGTCACCTTTATGTTCTTTCTTGGTAGGTGTAACCAATAGGTCAGACGAAGAAATATCTACCTGATAAATCTCCGAGACGCCTTCAATCGCCACATTTATGATTTCCTTGAGTATATCTGTCATATAAGGGCGGCAAAGTTACGATCCTAAGCCAAAAAAGCTGAAAACACTTTGGCCATACTGCCTTGCCTCCTTAAACCCCGGGATATCAGCAAATTTTTTTTTGGAGGGATGCTCCAAAACAAAAATCCCATCCGGAGTCAGCATACCGGCTTCAAGTATGATTTTTGGAAACTCATCGAGACCCTGCATATCATAAGGTGGATCTGCAAATATATAGTTCCATTGAGAATCCGCTTTCTTTATAAAAGAGAACACATCTGCCTGAACGGCAGTAATAGGCAGATCCATTTCTTTTGAAACCGACTTTACAAACCTCGTGCTTTCGCGATGCCGATCTACATATGTAATATCCGGACATCCCCTTGAGGCTAATTCAATAGCATGAATGCCTGTACCGCCAAAGAGATCCAATGCTTTTATAACTGAATAATCAAGCCTGTTGTCAAGGATATTGAAAAGTGCTTCCCTGGCGAAATCTGTTGTCGGCCTGACAGGCCAATTATTCGAAGGTATCTGAATGCGTCTTCCTTTCCATTGGCCGCCTATGATCCGCATAGTTTGAATTGGGACATGAGCACATGTAATGAAGGCAATGACAATTGTTTTTCAATTTTTAAAATTGAATCACCAGGCCATTCAAATGTGCCTGGTTCATCCTTTAATTCGACAAACCAATTTTCATTCGTCTTGAGCATACGGCTGCAGGCTATGGAATAATAATATAAATCACCTTGCGCTTTGATCAGAAAATTTTTTGAGAAAATCAGCTTATTATTTTTTTCGGCAAGCAGGATCAGCGTATCTCGCATTAAAGTCAGGTACAATCGAATCTTATCTTTTTCCGGCCGATCATGCAGAGTTGAGAAATTATTCCACAATACAGAATTGAGATGATGACAATCCAGATTAGAATAATATTCTTTCAACATCATTAATGTTCCCGTCGGAAGGCTGTAACAGATCACGGAATCATTTTCTGAAGTATCTGCTGTAAGTGAATCCCCAACTCTCATTCTCAGATACCGGGAGGCTATTTCACCTAACTTTCCCTGATCCGCATAATGACGGGAAACACAAAAATTTGGCCGATCAAGCACTATGATTTCAACACAGGAAAATGAATCCATCAATGCAGGATTTTCCACAAGTGCCTGATCCAATGCCTGAGAAATCTGTTCTTCAAGAAAAATATTATCTACCCTAAATGAAGTCTGCCAACCCGACCTTCCTGTTGAATTGTTCTCAGGTATATTGAGACTGACCCTGTCTTGTGACAAAGCAATAATAAGTTCAGGTTGGATGGTTGCAGTTGACATAAATGAGCGGGATATAAGCCCCTTTTTCCACTATGGTAAAGCAATGATAAGGATTATTTCAGGCAAAAATCTACTCCTTTGACCTTGCTAAAACCATTCCGAAAAAAGGGACTTTAATTGATTGGGGCATATAAATCCTATTTTTGACGAATGAATAACGCCTCTGTCCGGCTTCTTTCTATTGAATCCTCTTGTGATGACACATCTGCTGCGGTGCTGGAGGATGGTCGTATACTGAGCAATATTATCTCAAGCCAGGCCATTCATGCGAAGTATGGAGGAATCGTCCCTGAAGTCGCTTCAAGGATGCACCAGGAAAATATAACCATCGTCGTGGACGCAGCTTTGAAGAAAGCCGGAATTAATCTCTTAGAAATTGATGCCATTGCATGCACTTCCGGACCTGGATTATTAGGATCACTGACGGTAGGAATAAGCTTTGCAAAAGCGTTGGCGCTCAGTCTTGATATTCCTTTCATTTCTATCAATCATATGAAAGCGCACGTGCTTTCACATTTCATTGATGAACCAAAACCTGCATTTCCTTTTTTGTGTCTGACCGTATCTGGCGGACATACACAAATCGTTTTGGCAAAAGATTTTAATGCCATGGAAGTACTTGGTCAGACACGTGATGATGCCGCAGGAGAAGCATTTGATAAATCAGGAAAAATATTAGGTCTTTCTTATCCGGCAGGACCGGAAATAGATCGATTGGCATCTTTAGGAAATCCAATATATCCATTTCCTGTTCCACAGATTGACGGACTCGATTTTAGTTTCAGTGGATTGAAAACGGCGATCATGTATTTCATCAGGGATGAAGTGAAAAAGAACCCGGATTTTATACCTCAACATCTCAATGATATTTGTGCCAGTATTCAACATACCATCGTTGAAATACTTGCACGAAAAATTCTTGCGGCTTCAAAGATGTATGGCATCAATGAAATCGGAATTGCAGGAGGTGTAGCAGCTAATTCAGGACTGAGAAAAAGATTGAGCGAAATAGCTATCGAGCAAAAATGGAATTTGTATTTCCCTGCGATGCAATACTGTACTGACAATGCAGGCATGATTGCTATTGCCGGGTATTATCAATATCTGGAGGGAAATTTTTCTTCATTGGATACAGCTCCTTTTGTGAGAGGAATGGAGTAAAAAAAAGTAAGCAGTATTCAGTAAGCAGTATTCAGTCAAAAAAAAACAAATAAAAAAGGCGACAAGTATTACCTGCCGCCCTTTATCATCGAAAAATGATTTCAATACTTAGTTTTTATTATCCATCTCTTCAAATTCAACATCGGTCACATCTTCAGAGCTTTTATTGTTAGCTCCTCCATCTTGTGAATGGCCATCTGACTGAGATGCACCATCCTGTTGACCGGATGCCTGCTGTGCCTGGTAGATATCCTGACTTGCTGCCTGCCATGCTGTATTGAGACTTTCAAGTGCAGGATCAATCCGATTGACATCTTTTGATTCATACGCAGTCTTCAAAGTTGAAAGTGCTGATTCAATGGCAGTTTTCTTATCTGCCGGAATTTTATCGCCATAATCTTTCAATTGCTTTTCAGTCTGAAAGATCAGGGCATCTGCACTGTTGACTTTCTCTGCTTGTTCACGGGCGATACGATCTGATTCTGCATTTGCTTCCGCTTCAGCTTTCATTCTTGCTACTTCTTCTTTTGACAATCCGGTACTCGCTTCAATTCTGATTGATTGTTGCTTTCCTGTTCCTTTATCTTTTGCAGATACATTCAGAATTCCATTCGCATCGATGTCAAAAGTGACTTCGACCTGAGGCAGCCCGCGCGGAGCAGGTGGAATTCCATCCAGAATGAACCGACCAACAGGTCTGTTATCCTTTGCCATCTTTCGCTCTCCCTGAAGAATATGAATTTCTACTGAAGGTTGATTGTCAGATGCTGTTGAATATACTTTTGATTTCTTAGTAGGAATCGTGCTATTAGCTTCAATGACTGTATCGTAGATGCCGCCCATTGTTTCAATTCCCATCGACAGTGGAGTTACGTCAAGAAGAAGTACATCCTGGACATCGCCACTGAGTACACCACCCTGAATAGCAGCACCTATAGCTACCACTTCATCAGGATTGACACCTTTACTTGGCTTCTTACCAAAAAGGTCTTCAACAGCCTGTTGTATCCGTGGAATACGTGTAGAACCACCGACCAGAATAATTTCGTCTATATCTTCTTTTTTTATACCCGCATCTCTTATCGCATCTTCACAAGGACGGATTGTACGCTGTACCAGTTCAGCAGATAATTGCTCGAATTTTGCACGCGTGAGTTTAGTGTCAAGATGTTTTGGCACTCCATCAACTGCAGTGATATAAGGCAGGGTGATACTTGTCTCTGAACTTCCTGAAAGTTCAATTTTAGCTCTTTCAGCAGCTTCTTTAAGGCGTTGCAGAGCCATTGGATCCTTTCTCAGATCAATAGCCTGGTTACTCTTAAAATCATCAGCCAGCCAATCAATGATCACCTGGTCAAAGTCATCTCCTCCAAGGTGGGTATCACCATTGGTAGACTTAACTTCGAACACCCCATCTCCGAGCTCAAGGATCGATATATCGAATGTTCCTCCACCAAGGTCATATACCGCAATGGTCATGTCTTTATGCTTCTTGTCAAGACCATAAGCCAAAGCAGCTGCAGTAGGCTCATTAATGATTCTCTTGACGGTAAGTCCTGCGATTTCACCAGCCTCTTTGGTGGCTTGTCTTTGCGAATCATTGAAGTATGCCGGAACTGTGATGACAGCTTCCGTCACTGGTTGTCCAAGATAATCTTCAGCTATCTTTTTCATTTTCTGAAGGATAATAGCGGACACCTCCTGAGGAGTATATTGACGGCCATCAATTTCAATTTTTACCGAATCATTTGGACCCGCCTTCACTGTGTATGGCATCCTGGTCGTTTCTTTAGAAACTTCATTATACCTTGATCCCATAAACCTCTTGATTGAAGACACTGTTCTCCGGGCATTCGTTATGGCCTGACGTTTAGCAGGATCTCCAACTTTTCGCTCACCATTGTCCAAAAAAGCAACCACCGAAGGAGTGGTTCTTCTTCCTTCATCATTTGCGATGACTGTAGGCTCGCTACCCTCTATCACGGCGACGCAAGAGTTGGTAGTACCCAGGTCAATTCCTATTATTTTACCCATACGTTTAGTTTTTTATGATTTGTTCAAATACCTTGAATTATGTTTCAAAGACTTCTGATCAATGCTTATGCCATCAGCATAAATCTCAGGTATTTATGACAAAACAGGATTAGATGTCAGATGGTTGATATCTTAACTGACAAATAGGCAGGAATAGAGAAGAATTATTGGAACTTCAAAACTTTGGTAATGCTGCCCTTCTTTAAAGAGTCAAGGGATTGGGGATTTAACTGGAATCCAAGGTTTTCAGAAATATTTCTAGAACTAAAAACTCCAAGTCCCTCTGATAAATTTGTGTAAACAGGTACATCCTGGGTACTGGTAATTCCTGAATTCGCCTTAGTTATCTTTACAAATTCCGTTATTTCCAGACCACCACATAAAATGATAATATCAATACCAACAAATCTCCTTGATGCAAAAATATTTTCTTTAATTTTCGATTTTACTGTTGTATAAAAATCTACTCCAACAACTGAGGATTCACTTATCTCGATATTTTTATCCAAAGACCACTCAAACGATTTAGGAACGAAAGGATGATTCGTTGAGTCTGATTCAAGGTAATTAAAACGAAGTATTACTTCATAAATACCGGCATTTGGGACATCATTCCAATTGATCACTAACATATGAGTTTTTGGAACAAATACAAGGCCATTACCAACTGCGGGATCTCTTAATACAGGTTTTTCAAGTATAAATGTTTGCGCTGTGACAAGTGGTAAATCACTACCTCTATCAATGGTTATTTCATATTTTTCATCGAGAGCAAGATTGATTACATTCTCTTTTATTTTATAGAGGTAATTTGGTTTTACTGCGAAAATGCCAGCAGAATCCGGATTACTTGTTCTGAAAGTATCTCTGGGGTATCCTTCGAGATTACCATCTACCCTTTGCAAGGTGAATACTTGACCATTATTGATTCTCTTAAGTGTAACAGTGACATTTTTGTAATACAATGAGTCTGGAATCTGAGCAATTACATAGGCTGAAGTTGTAGGATCTAAAAATGCCTTTTCAACGCGGATATAATGAGCTGTATCACTCTTAGACAATAAACCCCAGACCACCGGAATATTTTTCCACTTATCTACGACTACGAGTTCATTGGAACAGGCAGAAAATATTGAAATACCAATCAAAAGTCCTAAAATCCACTTCATGGGACGAAGGTAGAAAAAAAGGCGAAGGCGGAGGGAAAGGTGGAGGAGATATGTCGTACAATAACCAAAATTGCGGCTTACCTTTTAGGAAAATAGGGACAAAATTCTGCAGCATTGTAGTACGGTGAAGGCTTTTATCTTTGGTGGCTATTTATCATCCATTTAACCTGAAAGGGAATCTTATCCATATGTCTATACACAGCAAAGCCAAAAGAATCACCACCCATACCCTCCATGAAATGAAGGAAGCCGGGGAAAAGATAGCCATGCTTACAGGGTATGATTTTTCGATGGCCAGAATTCTCGATGATGCCGGCATTGATATCATATTAGTCGGGGATAGCGCTTCGAATGTGATGGCAGGACATGAAACCACCCTGCCCATTACGCTCGACCAGATGATATACCATGCTTCTTCTGTGGTAAGAGCAGTCTCCAAAGCCTTAGTAGTGGTGGATCTTCCTTTCGGATCATACCAGGGAAATAGCAAACTGGCACTTGAATCCGCTGTGAGAATCATGAAAGAATCAGGTGCTCATGCAGTCAAAATGGAAGGTGGGGAAGAAATAGGCGATTCCATCAGCAGGATACTTTCCGCCGGTGTACCTGTCATGGGACATCTGGGACTCACTCCTCAGTCGATCTATAAATTCGGAACTTATGTAGTCAGGGCCAAAGAAGAAGAAGAAGCGATGAAATTGAAATCTGATGCAATCCTTCTGCAGGAATTAGGATGCTTTTCGCTGGTACTTGAAAAAATTCCGGCCAACCTCGCCATGGAAGTCAGTCAATCTCTAAAAATTCCAACGATTGGTATCGGGGCTGGTCACGGCACCGATGGCCAGGTCCTGGTCGTTCATGATGCACTCGGGATAACGCATGATTTTCATCCCCGCTTCCTGAGACGTTATCTTAACCTCTACGAACAAATCCATGCTGCAGTTGAAAATTATATCAAGGACGTTCGTTCAGGAGATTTTCCGAATGAAAATGAACAATATTAATTCCTGGTCCATTTTCAAATTCAAAAAATAGAGTGTTGAAGCGAATATTTCTGATCATTTCAGTTGTTGTAATCAGCCTAGCTGCTTACTTCGGATTGATCTTTTATACGAACATGTTTTCGATCAATACACCACCTGATCTTGAAAATAAAGATTTGTTCATCCCGACCGGTTCAAGCCTTGAAAATGTAATTGACAGCCTATTGGTACATGGTCAGATAATAAATGAAAATCACTTTCGGTGGACAGCGAATAAAATGGACTACACGGATGAGAATATCAAGAGGGGCCATTACATCATCACGACATCATCCACAAGCAGGACTATTATTTCAATGTTGCGCGGAGGGAGACAAGCACCTCTTCAGGTTACTATTAATAATGTAAGAACGATTGAACAACTGGCTGGTCGCATTGCTGCGAAACTTGAATTTGATTCGCTGGATCTGATTGATTATCTCGATGACCATTTTGATTCTTTAGCCGGTACTACTCCGCAGACAAGGCTCACCCGATTTCTGCCGAATACATATGAATTTTACTGGACTGTAAGTCCGGAGGAATATTGCAATCGAATGCTCAAAGAATACGATCATTTCTGGACTGCAGAGCGAATAGCTAAAGCTGAAAAGATTGGCATGACACCGGATGAAGTTTATACCCTGGCATCCATTATTGAAAAAGAAACAAATTATAATCCTGAAAAACCCAGGATGGCAGGAGTATACCTCAACAGGATAAGAGATGGAATTCCATTGCAAGCTGACCCGACAATTGTTTTTGCACTGGGTCAATTTGATTTGAAGCGAATTCTATATGGACATCTTAGTGTTGACAGTCCATACAATACATATAAAAATCTGGGCTTGCCTCCTGGCCCAATATACATGCCGGGAGTAGCATCAATCAATGCTGTCCTTGATAAAGAAGATCACAATTATTTGTATTTCTGTGCACGCCCTACTGAAGATGGACCGGGTCACGCCTATGCTGAAACATTACCTGCACACAACGTCAATGCGCAGCGATATCAAAATTGGTTGAATACAAGAGGAATTTACTAATCAATCAAAAATTCTTCTCGGAGGACAAGTATAATTTAAAAAAGTACGGACAGGTCGCGACCTGTCCATACTTTTTCAAATTATACTGAAACCGGTTTACTTTTAATTCCCTGGCGTCAGATTAAATTCTACCCGGCGATTAAGGGTCCTTCCTGAATAAGTGCTATTGTCAGCTATCGGACGTGCCTGACCATAACCTTTATACTTTAAGCGGTTTGTGGGTATACCTTTTTGATTGAGGTATTCGTAGCAAGCTTTCGCTCTTGATTCTGAAAGCTTCTGATTAACATCTGATGTACCTGTGTTATCTGTATGACCTTCTATGCTTAACACATAATCAGGATATTTTCGCATGATATCAGCGATCTGGTTGAGGATCGAAAAACTTTCACTCTTCAAAGTAGCTTTACCCAATTCAAACTGAACTGCCTTCATGGCAAAGGATAATACTTCACGATCCTTTGTTTCGATGATCGGGCAACCACCATTGGAAATCGGTCCGTATGAATTAGGACATTTGTCTTTACTGTCTTCGATACCATCCTTATCTGTATCTGGACATCCATCAAAAGTCTTTAAACCTGCGACCTTTGGACATTTATCATCAGGATCAGGAATACCATCTGCATCTGTATCAGGACATCCGCCGAATTTTGCAAGACCCGGTACATCAGGACATTGATCTTGCTGATCATCGACACCATCGCTGTCTGAGTCTTTCTTTTCAACGACGGGGCATCCTTTGTTTGTGTCAGGACCGAATACATTTGGACAATCATCTTCATTGTCAGCGATACCATCGCCATCTGAATCAGGACATCCTTTAAGTTCGATAAGCCCCGCGATATCCGGGCAGTTGTCTTTGCTGTCCTGAACGCCATCACCATCTTTATCAGGACATCCTGCAAAAGCAGCCAATCCATAAACCGTGGGACATGCATCAAAATCATCCGCGATACCATCCATATCGGTATCCATCATATGGACTTCCATCGGTGGAGGTGGAATTGAATCTGTTACTTTTCTTCCAAAGAAATATTTAAACCCAATGCCGTGATTGAAATTATTGTTGTTCTCCAGATTGCTCCATCTGAATTCTGATTGAATATTGAAATAAGCATTTGGTGCTATTCTGATATCTACCCCAATACCTACAGGAACCTGGAGATTTACAGTACTATCTTTCTTCGTATAAACACCCCCCACTCCAGCTAAAAGATAGGGCTTGAATCGATCAGGATTAGAAAGGAAGTATAAATGAAGCTGGGCATCTACTCCCAGGATATATTGATTTGTGATTTCATCAGTCTTATTTGATAATCCCATTTTAATCGGAACATTCACCATGAGATGTTGAGTGACAGGAATATGGACACCAAATTCGAAACCATTCCGGTAATCCTTGAAGGCACCAAAATCACCGCCCTGAAAAGTCTGGTAGTCAAGAAACAATCTCTTAAAACTTACCCCCAGCTTTTGGGAATTGACGCTAAGACTACCTGCAAGCAGCAAAGTAATCAGCAAAAGCCTATGGTGTATTCCTGATATCATAGCAAAAGGATTAAAAAATAAGGATAAAGATATAATGATTTTTTAATATATGATACCTTAAATCCGGCAGGGTGAAGTTTTTAAAGGGTAAGTGGAGTAAAAGATACAGACAATCGCCTTCTTAAATGGATTCGAATAGACCCGTTCGCCTGTTTTTGACGACTTTATCCCAATGAAAACACCTTCCGTTCATGGCAATATAAACTCCGGGAGGCAAGGTTTGGACGAATGCCAAAGCACTTCCGAGATTGAAGAATCCGTCAGATGAAGTGCCAAATGCATAGGGTATCATAGCTCCTGTCAGGACAATCGTTTTGGGTATATCTGCTGCTGCAAGTGCTTTGGCCGTCTCAACCATTGTATCAGTCCCATGAGTGATGATGATTTTATCATGATGACAAGCCTCGCAATTTTTGATAATGGTGTCCCGGTGCAAATCGGTCATCTGCATACTATCAATCATCATTAATGTCCTGATTTCTATATCGAGGGAAGACCTGCCCCTTGCAAACATCTCTTTCAGGTGAGTATCCTGGAAATAAAGTTCTCCGGTGATGTAGTTATACTGCTTGTCAAATGTGCCCCCGGTGACGAATACCTGTATCATAAGTTAAAGGTAGGAAAAGGGGTGAAAGGGTTAATAGGTTAAAAGGGTTAATGGGTAAGGGTTCAGTTGTGTAGATGTTTAGATTGTTGATTTACTTATTCATGAAATAAAAATGGCTTCAGGAATCTGAAGCCATTTCAATTCGTATTTTTTAGAAGAATCAGATTTTAAATAATGACGGATCCACATTGCCGTTCACTGTTACTGTTTCAGCTTTCATCACCATAGGTGTTGGCATCGGACCACTTATTGTCAATGTATAAGGGATTGTAATTCCATCAACGGTTTTATAATCAGCATATTCATTCGTAGTTGTCACAGTTTGTCCTTGTACCTCGTTCGACTGCACTTCCTTTACTTTCAGGAACGTTTCTTTGTCAAAGAATTCAGTGCTCTTTGCACCTGTGGGCGTGGTTACCGCAAGTTTGTATGCAGGTTTGCCATTGACATCTTCTAGTCCTTTAAGTTCAAGCTTATATCCTGTTTCACCAAAGAACCTTTCAGGAAAAAGAACAGCCTGTTCTTTCATAGAAGCGAGGTCTTCACCTTCAACCGGTG
>JBATMM010000283.1:0-1670 GCA_049289835.1 Saprospiraceae bacterium
GTATTCAAATTTATCATTGATAAATTGGGCAAATCAGAAATCCCAATTTTGGAACTAGAGATTGAGAATGGCTAACAGAAAGAAAAAACGTCCTATAACATCGGCTATAGGCAATGGCGGATATCCCTTTCCCGACAGTTTATTATATTGAGACAGATTAAAGCTACTTGGCAGATTCTCCTGTAGAGCCGCCACTGCCCATAGCCTTGGTCGTTATAGGACATTCCTAGATTTAGTAATTCACATATGAAAACAGACGTATTATTGACTTTGGTAGCCGTTGTTATTTTATTTCAAAAACCGACAACACTGATATGCCAAGACACACTTCCCAAGAATAAACTACCAATGTATAGTCAAAATCCAATAGATACAACTAAAATATATTATGATTTTGAATTACAATATTTTCCAAATTTTCAATCTTGGAGAGCCAATGCAGATAAGTTTTACAATATTACCGAAGGAAGGGAGTTTACGGATGTAATAAATCAAATCTTAGGTTCATGTTCAGAGAACAAGTACAAACTGAAGAAGTATCCTAGTTGGCAATTATCAAGAGCAGGAATTCAACCAAAATCTCTGGAAAATGCATCGATGTTCACTATCGACATAGACGAAAAAGGGAATGTGATTCGATTTAACTTTACAAACTTTGAGAATCGAGAAACTCTGGAAAAATGCTTTCATGAGTCATTAGACAATAGCAAGATCAACCCAGGATTGGCTAATGGAAAGCCAGTTAAATCTAGGATCTTGTACATTTTAGACTAGTTGAAATCATTTTAAATTCCGGTATGACCACGGCGAAAAAAAAACGTCCTATAACATCGGCTATAGGCAATGGCGGTTAACACTTTGTCGACAGTTTTGTACATTGATACAGATTAAGGCTATCTGGCAGATTCTCCTGTAGAGCCGCCACTGCCCATAGCCTTGGTCGTTAGCGGCTATTGCAAAGATTGACTAGAATGATGAATCCTTGGGACAAAATATTCATTGACGATTTTCACACCGCTTGGGACAATGCTAATAGCAATTATCTTAAAACCCAAAGTGATATTGATCTACGAGCAAGAGGTGTTAGCTCCATTTTATTAAATGACTACAAAAGTGCGCTTGATGATTTTCTTGTTATAAAGGAAAACGAAAAACTCAATAAAAGTCAAGGCGATGATACTTATTGGTATGTTGGTCTTTGTTATTATGCTTTAGGCGATATTGAAGAATCAATAGAATATTTTAAGTTTCCTGTTACAAATCTTAAAGAAATAAAGTATACAAGCGGTATCTCATATCATGCCAGCCTACTCTATTACTTGGCTGTAAAACTTAAAAGAGCAGATCTATTAAAAATTTCTATAAATAAACTCCAACGACAATCAACTTTGACAATTCCAATGTTTTTGTTAGGAAATATATCAGAAGCTCATCTCGATCAATTATACAAAAATGAATCCAACGAAACTTTAAGAAATCGAAATCAATGTAAAATTGAATTCTATAAAGCCGCTGCCGAATTAGCCAAAGGAAATCTTACCAGATACTATGACCATATTAACAATTGTGTAAAGCTAAAAGGTAAATATCTAGAATTCGAATACTATATGGCGAAGGTTGAGCATGACGGGAAAAAACATCCGCTAACATCGGCTATAGGCAATGGCGGA
>JBATMM010000284.1:0-7352 GCA_049289835.1 Saprospiraceae bacterium
GTAAGATTTAACAACACGAATTCCTGAAAATACTTCCTGTACAATACCTGTCAGTCTGCTGAGCTTGACCTGGATGGCCTGGCTTCTTTTTTGCACAAACTGACTTACATAATAAATTGATAAGGACAATATTGGCAATGGCAACAATGAATAAATCGTGAGTCTTACATCAACTTTCAGCATTGCATACACTACCATAATAAAAAGAGTCACGAGATTGATCCCATAGAGTAAAGCAGGACCAAGATACATTCTCACCTTATTGACATCCTCCGTGATGCGGGACATCATGTCACCGGTATTATTGCGTCGATAAAAACTTTTGTCCAGATATTGGTAGTGATCATAGATTTCTTTGCGCTGATCATACTCAATCAATCTCGACATCACGATGATCGTCTGGCGCATGAAATACATGAAGATCCCCATCACTAAGGCAAGAAGTAATACCAATCCTCCGAATCGCAGAAGAGCAGGGCTCAGGGTATGCATGATCACTTCCTTGCCGGCAACATCAGCAGCATTATAAAGTTTTAGTTGGGCTAGAACATAATCCAGGGCTTCGCGCACGACCTGAGGCTGCCATGCCCGGAAATAATTTCCTGCCGCGACGAATACGATACCAAGCAGAAGATGGTATTTATACTTCCAGAAGTACTTATTGAGCGATTTAAGATGTTGCAAACGGATTCAGGATTTAAGGGATGCAAGATAGGACAACGGAGAGATATCAATTGTTGTCTCAATCTCCTGATTTCATCATTTTCAATTAGACAAAATCGACAGAAGCACTATTCAGTTTTACGAAGTGTCTCCTGGAACACCCTCAACTTCCTCCATTCACTACTCGAAGCCATGATGGCTTGCTTGGCCCATTGGGTAGGGTCAATCGATTTATATATTCCACCGGCTTCAGATAGGATTTTGCCCAAATCCTCAATGGTCGCTTTCGCGAGGTCATCCCAGGTCTGAATGCCTTTCGAGTGGAGCAAACCAGCTGTCTTTGGTCCAATACCTAATATTAAAGTCAGATCATTTTCTGTCACCTGTCTTCCCAGCAATTGACTGACATGTTCATAATTTGCTCGAGAAGCATTTGCGGAAACTACTTTTTTAAGAGGTAATGCCACATTTTTAGATTGAAGCAATTCATCTTCGATTACCCTTAACCGATGTTGATAAGAATCAATTGTAGAATTTAATTCATCAAGTATCGCTTTTTGATTTCTAGCATTTGTTTCTGATTTACTGAGTAGTTCCTGCTGATCAAAAAGACTTTGCTGCTGATCAAATATTTTTTTTGATTGTGCATCAAGTTTCATTTTACCTTCTGCAATTTCATTCTGCAATTGTCCTTTAACTGCTTGCTGAATTTTCAATTGACTTTTCAATTCTTCTGCCTGATCCCTTTCCAGATCCAGACTGTTTGCCAATTTTTTAACTTGTTTTCTAAAAGTACCCCAATAAAAATAACTAAGCAGAATACCCATGAGCATAGAGCCTACGACAATAGCCAATGTCTCTGCAACAACAAGAAAATTGTCACTAAAAATATCGAGCAAGTACATGTTCATTTTCTTTTTAAGCCTACTCAAAATAAATAATCACGCATCGATTGCGGATCGCATGTGGACTGCTACGCTGACCGGTAGAAAGATGAATTTGTTCAGCTTTCCATCCTTTTGCCACCAACACCCGCTGGACAACAATCGCTCTGTCCAACGCGATATCGGCTGACTCAGCTATTCCGCCACCGTCAGCGATACCGACGATAAACGTCAGGCTATCCTTCCGGTCAGCATGCTGATCCAGCCATACATCCAATCGATTCAATACTAAAGGGGGGAGAATTAAAGTGTCTTTAATGGGAAAACACATTTCAATCGTGTCTCCCGCTATTCGTAACAAATTAGGCAATGCTATCCGTTCTATTCCAATCGCTTCGAATGGATTGGATTTCACATCAGCATTTATTTCTTTCGGCATCACCTGAATCATAATCTTATTCAGGGGCACCTTCACTAATTTCAACATATTTCTCACCCTTTGGTGCGCCATGGCTTCATCCAGAGGAATCGACCCTTGTTCATCGAGAAAATAATATCCCGTGATGATCAGTGCCGCGGTGATCGAATCTGTCAGCTCAATATCCTTCAACCAGTCATCGTACCCTTCACCTGCCAAAGGAATATCTGACGCCCAGTTAAAAGCTAAAGGGTGCTTCAGATCCTTTATCCGCTGGATTCCGGTTGTTTCCTTCAACCCATGAAACCGTGGAAATAACTCTTTTGCATACAACCAGTAGCAAAAAATAATCCATCCGGTGAGTAGCGCCAGGTATGCTATATATTTCTTCTGCAAGAATATTAAGGGTCAATTCCGGAGGTAATAGGTTAAAAACCGTGCCAGAAAATTTGCCCCTAAATCCCCTATGGTTCGGCCTTCCAGCCTCAGCCTTGTGCGGCAGCTCACCATCCAGGGGACTTTTTATTTATTCATAAATAGAGAAAATGAAGTTTCAAAGAATTCTAGTCCCTTTTTACATGGGATTTAGGGTCAAAATGAAATATTTTCATTTTCAACGGTCACATTTTACCCCTCTTGAGACATTATAGGTTGACACCAGTCTGAAAACATGATCAACCTCAGGAATAGTCCTTTTTTGTGGATTGCATTGATGCTTTTGATTTCATTCCGCATAGCTGAATGGGCAGGATCCGGAATGAAAGAATGGCTGTATTCACTATTGTGGATTTGCTGCCTTGGCAGTGCTTTCGTATGTGCGATCAGATATCTGCCACGATACCAGTTCATCTCTTCGATCAGTATCGGCATTCTGATATTCGCAGCAGGTGTGCTTCGATTCAATCACTTTAATAAAGATCAGTTTCCAGTTCAGTTGCCAGAAGAACAAATGTATCTCCAGGGAATACTCATCGTAGATCAGGTACTGAAGAATAAAAATTATACCTCCTCCCTCAGATGTAGCCCTGTATTTCTCTCTGAAGATGGTAATGAAGAGAAAAATGTAATTCAGGACAAATACATCCTGACTGTAATTAAATCAGGAAATGAGGCTAACTATTTTCCAGGCGATATTCTGATGGTCAGAGGTCGTGTAGCAGCTGTTCCACCTCCATTGAATCCTTACGCTTTCGATGCCAGAGCCTATTACAAGACAATCGGCATACGGATACAGATGAATTGCAAAGGTGAAGAGATCCTAAAAGACAGTAACTATCAAAAATCAATTTCACGATTGACCGCTCAATGGCAAAATTATCTGTCGACTCTCGTTAAAAATAATGTTTCACCACAGGTTGCACAACTGACGAATGCGCTTGTATGGGGTGATCGATCGGATATGGACAATGATGTGCGGGATGCTTTTGCAGATTCAGGAGCTATGCATGTGCTTTCTGTTTCAGGTATGCATGTCGCAATCATTTACAGCATGCTTTTCTTTTTCCTTGGTGCTCCTGGTTCCGGAATCTTTTTGAAAAGAGTCTTGCGATTTATTTCATATTCGCTCGCGATCCTGCTATATGTCGCTCTTACCGGAGCATGTCCGGCAGTGGTGAGGGCGGGACTAATGATCATCTTATATCTTTTCGGAAAAGCAATGGGCCTGAATACCCAGGTTTGGAATCTACTTGGCTTTGCGGCTTTCATTATGATGTGGATCAATCCATACGTTTGGGAGAATGTCGGATTTCAACTTTCATTTCTGGCGATGGCCGGTATTCTACTTTATTCAAAAGCAATGATCAGAAGCCTAACATTCAAATACAAAATTCTGCATATGATCTGGGAGATTACTGTTCTGTCGATAGTAGCACAGATATTTATTCTCCCGGTTTTACTTGGCCAGTTTCACCAGTTCCCTTTGACATTTATCATCAGCAGCCTTGTGGCCATTCCAGCAGGATACCTGATTGTATTTGGAGCTATACTAAATGTCATCTTATCATTTCTGGGGATCACCATCGCCTGGCCATTACTGGATTGGATCGGACGGGCATTTATTCAAAGCATGAAATGGATGGGAGAGTTGAATCCTGAAATGCATTTCTCATTGCCCGCATGGAGTGGAATTTTTCTGATGTCAATGGCTATTTTATTTACCATCGCATTAGTGTTCAGGTGGCCAAAGGGTAAGTCACTAGCTTATGCATGTAGTCTTTTTACATTAGTCATCATGGGTTGTCACAGAATAAAACAATGGTCCGCAAGTGAGTTGATCATTTACCATTCATACAAAGGATTGATAGCTGATATTACACATGACGGAAGATGTATCTCGATTCATGACTGCGCAGTCTCACCTGCAAGCATTGAATTTGCAGCAAGAGGATATCGATGTCACCGGGATATCATAGATGCGACGGATATCTGCACTGAACAGGCATTTCAAACAAAGGATATTGATTACAAATCATCTGTTCTGACTACCGGCAGTTTATCTGTATTGTTCTGGGAAGGTGAAGTGGACTCATTGATTTGCTCAAAAATAATAACGACTATAATCATCGATCAATGTCCTGATTTAATTCTGTTAAAAGATTTTTTACAAGATAGACGTGATTGTAAAGTTATTCTTCCGGCTCATATCGAAAGGAAAATGAAAACAAAAATCGAAGACTATTTACATGATCAACAGATAGTATATCATGATATAGATACTAAAGGATATTTTTTGACACCGATATGAATAAGGAATACCATTTTACAATTACCCGGACAGACAGGATTTACCTGGTCTCATTTGTTATCCTTTTACTAGGATGGGAATTGGTAAAAGATTTTTTGCCTCCGGGTGATCGATCATTCACTTATATTTCTCCCCCATCTGCGCATCATGGATTTAATAATAAGCCAAGCATTCATTATTCTTCCAATAATTATTCAAAAAACTACTCATCTCATTTTCCAAAAAAATTTGAAAAGCTTTATTCATCTTATGAAGAAGAGCAGGAACAAACACCCCCTGCTTCTCCCTTGTCTATCATGACCGCTTCATTTGATCAATTGACATCAATGGGTTTTTCAAGGAAAGTGGCTTTTAATATTCAAAAATTTATTTCCGCTGGGGGTATCATCACGAGTGATGAGGATCTGTTAAAAATCTATGGAATGGATTCACTCCAATTGACGAATGCATCTCCTTTTATCATCTACGGCATAATACCTGTAAGTGAAAAAAACATTGCAGAATTAGAGAAAGAGGTACCCGTCAAACCAATGTTAAAAATAGTCGACCTGAATCGGGCGACAACGGAAGATCTTGAATCCCTTGATGGCATAGGAAAAGCATTGGCATCAAGAATCATTAAATATCGGGAGTCAATGGGAGGTTTTATAAATTCAAATCAATTGAAGGAATGCTATGGTATACCTCCTGAAACCATTGAGAAGATTAAAAATCAAATCACAGTTTCAGGCAGTCCGCATTTAATGATGATCAATGAAATAAATTTAGACTCGCTGAAACATCCCTATCTGAATAAAAAATTAATAAAGCTGATCAAAGCCTATAAAAATCAACACGGCGTGTTTAAAAATGTATCCGACTTCAGAAAAATATATCCCCCCGATTCCAACTGGTGTGATAAAGTTTTACCTTATATCAGTTTTGAAATCAGATAATAATTCAAAAAAAAGGAACGCAGATTATCAGGTTTTTCTTACAAATAATTTTTACGTGCAATCCCGATATTTATCGTAGAAAAATATATCGCTCCGATGGAGCTCAAAAACCTCTTTCGCACTTCGTGCTACAGAGATGTCGCTCCTACGGAGCTATAAGGAACAAATTTCACTTTCTTACTCTCTCACCTTCTTACTCTCTTACGCTCTTACTCTCTTACTCTCTTCATTTCCCTGTGGCACTATATTTCTCTACAAACGCCTTCATCTCTTTTACCATTTTTGGACTCCCGATAGAAATCGTTGCTCTTTGATGCAATTCGTTAACCGGCATATCGAGAATGCGTTCAAGGTCACATGATATCGCTACTCCACCAGCCTGCTCGACGATCATTGCCATCGGATTGCATTCATACAGCAACCGGAGTTTTCCCTTAGGATATTTGCGGGTATGTGGATAAAGAAATATTCCTCCCTGGATCATGATCCTGTGAATATCTGATACCATCGAACCGATATATCGAAGGCCGAAATTCATCTCCGAACAATGATCAATGTATCTCCTCATCTCCAGATCAAATTTCAAATAGTACCCCTGGTTGACAGCATAATAAGCCCCATCCTCCGGAATTTTAATATTCTCATGCGAAAGACAAAATTCTCCAATTGACGGGTCAAGTGTAAAACCATTGACACCATGACCGGTGGTATAGACAAGAATGGTGGATGTTCCATACAACACATAACCTGCAGCAACCAAAGCATTGCCAGGTTGTAAGAAATCCTGCAATGTGGCAGGTCCTGACAAGTCCGACACTCTTCTGTAAATACTAAAAATGGTACCTACCGATACATTCACATCGATATTACTGGAGCCATCGAGTGGATCAAAAAAGACAACGTATTTAGGTTTCTTATTCGCCACCGGTGGCACCTGAATGATAGATTCCATTTCTTCAGAAGCGATAGCCGCACACTCTCCACTATTGCCGAGACATTCGATCAGCTTATCATTGGCATAGATATCCAGCTTCTGCACCATATCACCTGATTCATTTTCAGACCCTGCTACACCAAGGATATTGACCAGGCCGGCCTTATTGACTTCCCGGTTTATAATTTTAGCAGCTACACCAATGTCACGAAGCAGATTAGTGAGCTCACCTGTAGAGCTCGTGTACTCCTTTTGTCGTTTTAAAATAAATTCGTCAAGAGTGACGATCCTGTTTCGGTTTGATAAATTATCCATGTTGGTTTTATTTGGCCCGCATTTACGAGGGAAATTTATATTTTCTCAAATCCCCCGGTTGCTGAGCTGTAGCACAAGGCTGCGATTAGCGAGCCGAAGCATAGGGGGTAGGGGGCAGAAACTAGTATCCGCCATAATATCTTCTCAAAAACCACTCCAGAGATAGAGCAGCCAACAAAATAATACAAAGCCACTTAAGATGAATCAGCGGACGGGTCTGCGTGCTGCTATACAAGATAGGCTTGATGTGTTCATCTCTCAGGATCATGTCTCCCAATTGTGATATCTGACTGGCATACACTAAACTTCCTCCATGCATGGCCGCCAGTTGCCTGAGTAAACCATGATCAGCAGTCGTCTCAAGTGTTTCCAATTGAATCGGTTGAACAACAAATGTGCCATCATGTGTCTGTTTGACACCATTGACTTCAGTCGAAGCAGTCCATGTATAATTGCC
>JBATMM010000285.1:0-2016 GCA_049289835.1 Saprospiraceae bacterium
ACATGGTGTGGGGTGGAGGCTTGCTGGCCAAATGGGGTGTCCTCGATTTTGCAGGAGGAATCGTTGTTCATGCCATAGCAGGTTTTGCTGCATTAGCTTCAGTGATCTATGTTGGGAAGAGAAGAGATAAAGAATCTGCACCGAACAGCATCCCCTTGATAGCTATTGGAACAGGATTGTTGTGGTTTGGCTGGTATGGATTTAATGCAGGTAGTGCTTTGGATGTCAATGCAGTGACAGGACTTGCATTTCTGAATACGGATGTGGCTGCTTCTTTTGCGGCTATCACCTGGCTTGTGATCGAATGGTATTTGGTGAAGAAACCAAAGTTTGTGGGTTTACTTACAGGAGCCGTTGCAGGATTGGCCACAATTACACCGGCAGCAGGATTTGTTTCACTACCATCGGCGTGTATCATAGGGATAGCAGCAGGGATTGTTTGTTATATCGCAGTGCACATGAAAAACAAGATCGGATGGGATGATGCATTGGATGTATGGGGTGTGCATGGTGTAGGAGGTTGTTTAGGTGTTATTCTCTTAGGTGTTTTTGCAGCCAAATCAATGAATGCTGCAGGTGCTGACGGATTGATGTCAGGAGGTACAGAATTCTTTTTTAGGCAATGTGCTGCTGTCATTGGAGCGTGTATCTATGGTTTTGGATTTACATACATCATGTTGATGCTTATCAATCTGATCACACCAGTAAAGGTTTCACAAGTAGAAGAAGATATGGGATTGGATGCTTCACTACATGGAGAGAAGGCCTATGATGAAGGGGTGTTGTGAGAGAAGTGAGAGAGTGAGAGAAGTGAGAAATGATAAAAAGAACTGCAGTGGCAGGGCTTGCCCCTGCCAATATTAACCATTCACAAGTGAGTTTTTCGAATTATTTAGTTCGAGGTCAGAGACACTCGAACGTCAGTTTTTCGAATTCGTAAGAAATGAAATTAAGTGCTGTGAATTTCTTTCTTTTCTTCTCTTGTCGTCACTGAATTATCAGGAATACCCGTGACCCATCCACGACAATTGGTGGCACCGCAGTGGCACATAAACGGTTCCATATGTTCGTCCAGAAAGCTCGCATAGTCAAGGGTAAGTTCTTCACCTTTAATAATATTTCGCAGGGCCAGCACATTTAAACCCTCATAGTATGTATTCGGATCGCAACTATGATTTTGAGGAGCCCAACTTACAGGATTTGTGTCCCAAAGAATAAATACTTCTTTACTGATAGGATATGCATATTGTCTGAAAACTTCTTTTTCCTTTTCAGTCCAATACTGGTCTACATAACTGCGGGTCACAATTCGCTGAGCCATTTCTTCGCCCTGGAATATGATTTCATTTTCATTAATATTCTGGTTGGCATAGATGCCATAGCCCGCGATAGCATTGCCATTCATGATAAATTTCTTTTGCTTTCGTCGATGACGAGCCAGACCTTCATCAATTATTTTCTTTAGAAATCCGGTTTGTCCGATACCATCACATTTCAGGATGGAATCAGCGGATCCTTCATAGCCATCTTTATAAAATACCGAGCAGGTAAAGTTTATTTCCAGAAAGAAGATTTCTTTTTTATCATTCATCCTGAAATCAAGCCGCGCATAACCAACCCCTCCAAATCCCTGAAAAATTCCCAAAGCCGCATCTTTCAATTGTTGTTCCACTTCAGGATCCTGACATGGAATATTGGCTTCGGGATGTAGTTCAGATGTTTTTAAAGAATATGTTTTAAAATGAAATCCTTGTGGAAATACATATTCTATTGGTTTAAACACTGTACATGTCTTTTCATCCTCAGCATTCGCCACGAGCATCACGGTGAATTCCCTTCCGTCAATATATTCTTCAATGAGTAGTGGCCCGTATTCTTCAATGATGTCTGCACATTTGTGGATGAGGTCTTCTTTCGTGTACACCAGTGATTCCTGGTCAATACCCAGGCTGTCTCCAGCTTTGTCGGGTTTAACAAATAAAGGATAACGAAGATGCCTGCAATCTTTTTCAATAT
>JBATMM010000286.1:0-1723 GCA_049289835.1 Saprospiraceae bacterium
TTGAGTTTCGCAGCAGGTGCAGGTGTGGAGGAATAACGAACCCATCCCTCAGGCAGAATTCGCTCCCCGTTCCAGACGCCATCATGCAAATAGAGTAATCCAAAACGTGCCCAGTCTCGTGCAGTACCGAAACAAAATGATGATCCAACGAATGTGCCCCCTGCATCCGGCTCGAGGGTAGTATGGAACATGCCAATTTTATAAAATAATTCGCGGTAAGGAAATTTGTAATAATCATTTGAATCGATGTGATCTCGGATGATCCGTGAAATGATATTTGATGTTCCGCTTGAATAGGTAAATTCTTCTCCTGGTTTTTTAATCAATTTGGAATGCAATGCAGGTCCGCTTGCATTCGCGGTCGCAAATAGAGTAGTAGTGGCACTGGATGGACCTTTGTAGTTTTCTTCCCAATCGAGGCCGCTGCTCATATGAAGCAAATCATTTAAAGTGATGTTTCGGCGATTGTCGTTCTTCCATTCCTCGACAGGTGCAGGACTCATTACGTTGAGCTTGCCTTGTTTTACAAGAATACCTACAAGTGCATTGGTAATACTTTTTGTCATCGACCATCCGGCCTGTCTGGTGCTTTTGGAAAATCCTTCAGCATATTGTTCGCCGATGATCTGTCCTTTATACACAACTACGACTGCCCTGGTCCGTATCGGTTTTTCTTTATTGGGTTCAAGAAATGCTTCCTGAATTGTTGCATCAAGATTTGTTTTGTCAAATTGAGGTAATGGATCGGATAGCAGATTGCCATCAGGCCAGGGAATCGTATCCTGATCAATAGCTGGTAATGTAGCTATTTGAAGTTGTGCATTACGAAGTGTTTTCCAATCCGTACCGATGGCTAGTGAGCAACCAAGCCCTTTTCTATAGACTGCATATTTCCTGGCTAAGCCAAATACACTTGAACTAACTACGGAGTCTTTAGTATTGATCTCATCCTCTCCAAGACTCAGTGGAAATGAAGATAATTCCTGATCCTTCACACTGTCAGGTGCCCTGTTGCCTAGAAATACACAGGAGCAAAGGTCTTTAGCTCTGAATGCGGTGATGATGGGTAAGGCTTTTGAGAGATAAACGATACCCATAATTATCGCTATGGATAAAGCGATAAGGAGGATTTTTGAGAAAGTGGATTTTATTGTTCGAGCCATTTGACTCAATTTAATGGAAAGTTTGTTTATTCATGATCACAATCTTGGAATTACCAGACTATAAAATATAATTATTCCCTATTAATTGAAGGACATGAATTGGAAAAGAAAGCTATCACAAGTCGAAGATTCCATTGGATATGAAACGCTTCCTTACGTGGATGCCATTAATATAGAATTATTCCAAAATATTATTTCTAAATTTCCAAACGAACCTGAGGTATATATCAGAGTTATCTACAATATCCACAATCTTTTAGTGGAAGGGCAATATTCTTCAGATGAGCACGACCTCCTGGCATCTCTGCTAAAAAAATATTTTGATGACTCCTATAAAAAATTTTCAGAAAATACTGAGTATTTATTTTTTATTGGGAAAATTCTATATATAGCTGAGTGGTATTTTGGATTGGATGATGATCTAAAGCCTATGGAAATGAGGTTAGCCTTCAAAATGCAAAAGAAAGCTTTTGAGAAAGAACCCCACAACATTTTATTTGAATGGGCATATATCTTTTCAAAGGGTGATAAACCACAAGCATTTTTATTAGCGGATCAAT
>JBATMM010000287.1:0-10398 GCA_049289835.1 Saprospiraceae bacterium
TACCCCAACATTTTCATAACCATTTGAAGGAGATGTGGAATAGAAAAGACCACCTATATTATGTCCTCCACTTCCACCTGCTTGTCCACTTATTCCAATATTGTAATCGGTAGACGCATTGGCATAACTCCTTACACCATAGGAATCATTACCAGCATTAGGGGTATATTGCTCTACAATAATTCCACATGCATTAAAACCAGATTGATGGCCTACTACGTGTAATTGGGCGGTTTCTGCATTGTTTGTACCTATAATCGCTTGATTTCCCTGAATATTTCCATCTACCATTAGATTATTCCTCACCTTTGCATTCCCATTTACATCCAGTTTTTCTACTGGTGTTATATTGATTCCAACATTACCATCCACCAGTAAATTACTTCTCACTTTTGCATTTCCATTTACATCCAGTTTTTCAGTAGGTACTGTGCTAACACCAATTTTTCCATCAATCAGCAAATCATTTCTCACTTTTGCATTTCCGTTTACATCCAGTTTTTCACCCGGCGATCCAGTACCAATTCCTACATTACCCGCATTCGGATTAACGATGCTGTTGTTGCTTCCTATGTCCCATCCTATGATTTCTGTTTTTATGTCACCGAATAAACTTATGGGTTTCCATCGCATCCGTGTAACATCATATACCAAAGTGATGGAGCCTCCGCTATTTATAAAGTAGGAGTTGGGCTGATTTATATTACCATTATTGTTAGGTTCAAACAGCTCAATCATATTCAGGCTATCTGCTGCTGAAGGGAACGGGTTTGTACCTTGTAAATGCCGGATCTCCATATTGTTTACATGACTTACGAGACTTACTATTTTGCCGTCTGCTCCACCAGTAAGTCCAACGATAACGGGAGACGCATACTGTGAACCGCATCCTTCATTAATAAAATGAATGAGTGATTTATTTTTCGCAGCATTATCAATAATTATATTTGCGTAGGAGAAACCGCAGGCCACTCGTATAGTGTCGCTTAATAGGGCAAGATTACCATTTACAGTCAGTTTCGCAGTGGGGGTTATCGTTCCTATCCCCACATTACCACTATTCATGTTATAAATATCATTTGCATTTGGTGTCCACTCCCCTGCTGAACTGCCAAAGTAGTCAAGGCTATTGTAGTGACTGGATACGATTTCCCATTTCGCAATCAGAGTATCATATTTCAATACCACATTTCCACCATTAAAAACAGCGAAAGTGCCACCCGTACCGGTAAGAATTCTGTCTTCTGCAAGGGAACTTGCATAATCATTATATATTTCCATTGAAACGCCTGTGCGATTGTACAAGGCTACCGTTCTGTCATGTTCGACTGCTGCGATACCTGCAATCTGAAAATTACTTGTAGGACCCGTAAGTTTGTAGTGATTAAATTTATTCGTATTGACATCCAACTGATAGGTAGCACCTTCAGGCAGGATCAATTCTTTGCTTTCCAAAATAAGATCTCCGTTGATATCGAGCTTTGCTTTTGGATCAGTGGTGCCAATACCTATATTTTGTGCTTGTAGTATGTGCAGCGTAAATAATAAAACTACAGGTAAGAAAATATTTTTCATATCATCATTTATTTTAACACGTTTTCCTCAACGATTGATTCATAAATAAAAAATATTGAGGGCCACACTTAGAAACGAAGACCCCCAATACCTTCCTTAATTACAAACTTTAACAAATCTTAGTTTAGGGTCACCAATTATCTTGAGGCATTGAGGAGTTCATCAAATGTGATTTCTCTCACATTATTTAATTTTATTTTATGCTGTATCTGATCTTGCCTGAAATAACTTTTCGTCAGATCAAGGATTCGAATTTCAAATTGGTGAGTGAAGAGGTTTGCACCCGGACTCATATAGAGTGAGTTGATTTCTACATCACTCGCTGTGATATGAGGGTAATTTGATGAGTCAGTGATATCCAATGGAATAATGACATCTGTAAATTCATCTGGCCTGGAATTCGTGCTCCAGTTAGCCGCCCATTGCCAGTCGAAGGCATGACCGGGGCAATTGCCTTTCCATGTTGAAGCTCTCTGAGAAAAGCTAATTACGGATGGCAGGCAAAATAAAAACAGGATTAGTTTTTTCATTTGTATTCCTTTTGGGTTTGATGATTAATTCCGGATCAGGCTAAATCTTACCATCGATCCGAACTCATGCAACAAATTTCCTACAGATTCTTACCCGGCACAATAGCATGTTTGGGGGCTTTTATGCTATGAGATTCATTTATCCTGACCTTGGATCAGCATAATTGTTGAGAAAAGATCAATTCGCGGCTGCAAATTGGATACTTTCAGAAGTGCCCGCACCCCCATAAACATGTGGATTGAATGAGTTGTGGTTTAATCACCCTAAATAGGTTATACGAGGAAAATATGAAGAGTCTATCTTTGGCATCAACCCTGTGATGTCCACTATCCTGTATCACCTTATGCATTCATTTCATTGAGGACCTTTCATTCAAAATTGATTCTGCTATCCTTCCGCATTTTTTGCGGAATACTTCCGGATGTGGGACATGCTCAATCGTTTCCCGAAGAAGAAGATTTTGTGTTATACTCTGTCAAGGACGGATTACCTGACAATTTAATAACAACCATTGAACAGGATAACCAGGGATATATTTGGCTAGGCACACACAGTGGATTGAGTTGTTTTGATGGTATGCATTTTACGAATTATTATACATCAGATGATCTGACCACTTCTCTGCCTTCAGATTTCATCCATAATCTGACGAAAAGACCTGATGGAAAAATTTATGTAGGCACATTTAATGGGCTTTCATTATTGGATCCGATCAAACGCAGCTTCACATCTGTTCGTGTACCGGGGATTGATTCTCTGACAAAGAATGCCAACAGCTTTGAATTTGTTTCACTTTTGCCGAATGGAGACCTGATTGCCGGAAGTTACGTTGGGATTTTTGTTTTTGATAAAAACCTGAAATTAGTCTTTCAATACGTTCATTACAATTCTTCTGATGTGGGCAAAGTAAAAATGCAATTTACGATTTCAATGCTACCACTTTCAGATGGAAATTGCCTGATCGAAGGTGATAAAGGGCCTTATTTGTATCATGCCTTTGAACACAGGTTGGAAAAAATCCAATCACCCTTAAAGCCCAGTAATACATACTACATAATGAAACCTTTTGGATTAAAGGATGTGGCCATTTTCCATGGTACTACTACGACGTCAGCTGATACCTTTATTATAGCTGACATAAAAAAAGGAAATCTCGGTACAACAATCATACATGTAGCAGGAACAGCAGATTTTAACTGGGCTGTACAGTACAAACTTATTTACGATTCGCTATTTCTCATCTCCAGTCACTTCGAAGGTCTTATTCTCGCAACACTGGACCTAAATAAACTTACTTTCAAAATTAATTCTCCAAAGCGCTTCCGTTCTTTTCATTTTCGCAGTATATTCATGGACAATGAGAAAAGAATATGGTTGGGTACACAGTATGGATTATTAGTTCAATCATTTACCCGTCAGCATTTTCGACACTATCCACTTACGGTATTGAAAAATGAATACGGGATACAACCATATGTTCGTGGGATCACGAGAATAAAAAATCATTTTTATGTCGGCGTCCCGGACCAGGGTGTTTGGGAATTTGACACCAAATTCATTCACACCAAACCATTACCATCGCTGGTCTCAAAAAATATCTGGAATTTGTATAATTGGAATACTGATACACTTTATGCAGGTACACAATGGGGACTGTTTATCTCTAATCAGGATTCAAAAAGTATTGATTTACAACCAATAGGTCCCAGGGGAGCTACCTTTTATCAATATCAGGATCGTCAGGGACATATATGGGCAGGATTTCATGGCGGAGTCCTCCGATATGATCCACATACAGACGAAAAACTCATCTGGACCTATAAAGATTCCACTCATTTTTTTCCATACAATGATGCTTGGGGTATCACAGAAACTGATAGTGGATACATCTGGATGTGTGGTGATGGCTGGCATCGATGGAATCCCTACAAAATGATCTTTGATCAGTCATATACTTCTTTGCCCGGAACAGAAGATCAGGCAGGCAGTACCTATAATGTTGCTTCAAATGGAAAGGAAGAATTGATTTATTCAATGAATCTTAATGGCATATGGAAATGGAGACCTGGGACAAAAGCTGAAAAATTATATTTTGCCAACAGGGCATTTCAAGATGTCGAGGAAATATTCCCCGATCCTACGCCACATTGTTTTTGGGTAGTACTTAAAGCAGGAATTGGTTACCTGAATGCTGAAACCGGACAATATCGGTTCTTCAATGAAATCAGCGGACTCCCAGCAGGCGAAGTCATTCATGGATTTTTTCTTGATGCGAAAACAGACTCCATGTATATCGGAATGGACAATGGAATTCTGGCCTTCAGACGATCTGATTTTGCATTTTCTTCGAAGGCACCTTCAGTTTTCATCACAGGCTTGACCTTAGTCACTGGAGGCACAAATCCCGATATCACTAAGGCAATATTTCTCCCTCCATCAGATCGCGATTTTTCAATTCAGTTTAGTTGCCCTGAGTATGAATATGCATCGAATATCAGATATGAATACAGGTTGTCAGATCAAAGCTGGACAGAACTGGGATCGACGCCTTCCGTACAATTTGCCAATCTCGGTGCAGGAAAATACCATTTTGAAGTTCGTGCATCCAGTCCCAATGGCGTCATAGGAAATCCTGCGACTCTACTGTTCTCCATTTTACCCTTTTATTATGAAACATGGTGGTTCACCACATTGATTCTCATGGCTATTGCCGGTATTATTTTTCTTTGGTTCAGATTGAGACTTACACAACTTCAGAAACTGGAAAAAATGCGTCAGTCTATCGCAGCTGATCTTCATGATGAAGTAGGAGCTTCTCTCTCAAGTTTGCAAATTCTGGCAGAGCTGGCGGGGCGAAATAAAAATCCACAGGAACAAAATGAAGTACTCTCCCGATTACGGACACAAACCAAAAAAGCTACAGCTTCATTACGCGAGATTGTATGGAATATCCATCCAAAAAATGATCGTCTTGAAATGTTTGTTGGCGAACTAAGCAGATACGCAGGAGAAATCCTTGAAGACGCAGGTATTTCATATTCAATCCATGCTGATCCGATAGGCCCTGATGAAAAATTAGCCATAGCTTCCAGACAACAATTGGCTCGTGTATACAAAGAGATCCTTTCAAATCTCGTGCGTCACAGTAAAGCGACAAATACAGAAATTTCATTTACGAAAGAAAGCAATCTGTTGGTGATCTGCATCAGGGATAATGGAAGAGGGTTCGATCCGGAAACAACTGAAAGAGGAAATGGCCTAAACAACATGGCAGATCGCATGAAAATGATCAATGGTCACATCAACATTCAATCCGCCATCAATACAGGAACAAAAATTACTTTTTCATGCAAACTTTTGTAATTAATAACCATAGAAAGTTTGTTGGAGAAAACTCCAACAAAGGCAAATGGTCGCTGCTGGCGTTTTTTCCTGCAGCACTCGTTCATATTGAATCGATTGACCATTTAACCATTTTACCTTTTAACCATTTTTACATTTAACCCATGGAACCCATCAAACTGATCATCTACGAAGACAGAACTGACCTACGCTCAAGTCTTGAACTCATGCTGGGTGGTATGTCAGATCTTTATCTGTGTGGTGCTTTTTCTAATTGCAAGAATGTTGAAAAGGAAGTTTCCTCATTAAAGCCTGACGTTGTGCTGATGGATATCAATATGCCGGAGTATGATGGCTTGTATGGACTTACACGGATCAAAGACATCCGTCCTGCTACTGAGGTGATCATGTTCACCGTATTTCAGGATGATGAAAAAATATATAAATCTCTTGAGGCTGGTGCCAGTGGATATCTTTTGAAAGATACACCTCCACTGAGATTGTATGAAGCGATAAAAGATGTCATACTCGGTGGAGCACCGATGACACCCGGCATCGCACGCAGGGTGTTGGAACGATTCAAAAAAGCACCTGCAGACAGGTCTGCGGAATTTAATCTGTCAAAACGCGAAACTGAAATCGTATCTCTTCTGGCTAAAGGATACACCTACAAAAAGATAGCTAGTGATTGTTTTATTTCAATCGACACCGTACGCGGTCATCTCAAAAATATTTATGCCAAACTACAGGTCAACAGCGGTCGTGAGGCCGTAGCCATCGTACTGAAAAATAAAATGGTGGATCTTGATGACGATATGATCAGTCATTAGAAAATTGCCCCCACCCTGGTATACAGATTTTATCCTATTGGCTAATGATGAAAATTCAGTGTCCCGATTTCATCCATCATTAAGTTTTTTTCATGACTTTGTAGCGTTTATGCCTTCTAAAGGATTATAGGGGTGTAACCAACAAATAATGAAGCCAATTCTATTATACCTTCTGGGCCTGATTCTCCTCCTCTCGTGTCATAAAGATTCGGATACGGAAATATTGGTGGTGGACAAACCTGATCCACCGGCGGTGATCATTTCCACTAAGCTTGTGACACTTTCTGATACAACTTCAGCTTATACAGCACACAGTCATCAGTACTTCGCAGCAGAAACCGCTTCGTTTGATGCCTTGCCCTATGCTTATACAAAAGGAAGCCTGATCAATCGCGATTTCGAACCCATACGGTTGATCACTACCGACAATCTGGAATTCCTGAACATCCAAAGCCTGATCGAAAATGATGTCAATTATGTACATTGGAATTTACCTGTCATTAAGACATATTCAGGTCAGACAATTAATCCTTCTGAATTTATCGTCAACGCCTTTTCGAAAATTGTTATTCCGGCTCATGCATTGACTTTTCTAAATGGAGATGCATACGATGGTGCATTCAAAATATTTGCTGCCGATCTTGATCCACATTCAGATCAGGTATCCTCCATCCCTTCTTTTACAGGCTTGAATACTGATCACGAACAAATCAGTTTACTTTTTGATCATTGTTTTTTTGTCGAAGCAAAATCATCAGATGGAGAAAAATTAAAATTCAAAGAAGGTGCTTTTATTTCCACATCATCATCTGTACCATCAGATACGTGGTATTTTCAGAAAGCAAAAGGTATTTGGATTCAAACAGATGCTCTTCAACAAAATAAAATAATACTTTCTGAAAGCGGATATTATGGAGAGGCAATCGAAAAAACACTGATCAGAGTTAAAGGAACACTGGACATCAACGGCATCCCGGCCATCAATCAACCTATCACGATCACCTATGCAGGTCTGCAAAGAACAGTGTATACTACTAACTCAGGTAGATGGGCCATTCAGGTCCCGGCTTCAACAGAATGCAAAGCACAAATTGATCTAACCTGCAATCAGTCCTTTCAAAAAATATTCATCACGACGACTGAAAGTCAAATGGAAATGCCAATACACATTGAAAACACATCTTTCAGCACATCAGTTATAAAAGGAATCGCCCGTGATTGTGATGCCAATCCATTGAAAGATCACATCATCATCTTACGTGGTATTCAAAATACATTCATCTACAATTCTGATCCTGATATCAACATTTCTCTTCCTGTTTGTTCAGGTTCTCTGATCGGAATATCTGATGCTAATACTCAAAATGCCCAGTCAGGGCCGACCATAAGCTGGACGCCAAAGGATACGATAGATATCCATTCTGTCTTTGCATGTGTGCAGGCCAGAAATGAATATCTGACACTGACCGTTTCAGGAGAACACAAAATATATTGGGATCTGAAAAGCAGCATCAATGCACAACACAGATTAATCATTGAAAATACAAATCTCGAACCGGAACTTCAATTTCAAATCGCAGTGACAGGTAATGCTCCCGGTCAATACACGGACAACATGTTGAATATTCTTTTTGAAGACATGCATCTGGGTACGAAAGGATATTCGCTCAATTGTCCTACTTCTTCAAGTTGTGGATTTACAGATTTTACATTGACCCATTATGCACCACAATCCGGCGAATGGATCCGCGGATATTTTACAGGTAGATTCTGGATCAAAACATTTAACCCTCTGACCGCAGGATATAGATCGGTAGAGGGAGAATTTCAGGTATACAGGGAGTTCTAAAAAACAACTGAAACATTGACACAAAACGAAATCATACAAGGCTGCAAAAAAGGCAGTGAGGCGGCATACCGTTCCCTTGTGGATACGTATGCTGACCGTCTGATGGGAATTTGTGTCCGGTATCTGCGGGATCATCAGAAAGCTGAAGATGCTGTGCAGGAAACATACATACAGGTATTCAGGTCGATCCACCAGTTTGACGAAGACAAACCGCTGATCGCATGGATGTCAAAAATCGCGATCAATTGTTGCCTTAAAGAATTACGTAAAACGCAACGATTAAGCTTTCAGGAAACTGAATTGGTTTTTGAAAAATTGACAGCGTTGCCGGAGATAGATGAAAAACTAAAAACAGAAGACATCCTGCTGATGATGGATAAGCTGCCCGATCATTACAGAGTCATATTCAACATGCATATGATCGAAGGATACAGCCACAAAGAAATCAGCAGCTTGCTCGGTATACAAGAATCACTTTCACGAACGAAGCTCACCAGAGCAAGAAAAATGTTACAGGAAAATTTTTTAATCCATTACAAAAAATCAATCGTATGAAACAATACGACTCCATACGGAAAAAACTTCTTGACTATACAGTTGAGGTGGATAAAAATAAATTGTGGGAAAAGACCTCTTTTGCCATTCCGCAAAAAAGAAAGAGAAGAACTCTACCCTTCATTCTGCTTGCAGGCGCTTTTCTCCTTGGTGCCGGATACTATAATTATGCTCTTCACCAAACCACCAACATCACCCTAACTACCAAAGAAACTACATCCGCAACCCAACCACTCACGACAACCCCATTTGTCAATAGTGAAAATCACGACCCCGCCTCAATCCAGGATGATGGACGCTATTCTTCTGTCCATCATCCGGATCTTCAAAATTCGGATGATAAAAAGGATCCTGCACCTGGATTTACTTATGCTTCGAAACATCATCTCGGATCTCCATCGGAACGCAATGAAATACATGATGACATACTGGAAGCGTTCAAATCATCACCCAATGAAATCACTCCACAAACTGACGATTTGATTTCCGGTCTTCTTCCTCCATACACTAACCAAACTTATAAAGACAGGACTTCAACAATTGAAGATAATGCAACACTTGTCTCTCTTAATTCATCTGTCATCCCCATCTCTTTGCCGGATATTCAAACCCGGGACGAGAATTTACAAATGCGTTTTTCTAACGCATCTGATCAGCTTCTGACACTTCCGATTCATTATGTAACACAAGCTCAGGAAAATAAATTTGAATATCCGCATTCGATCACTCCTGCAAAAAATAAAAAGAAATTCAGCATCAGCATCATGCAGGCTATTGGTGTGTCTGATGTCCATATCATAACCTCCAATCCCGAATTGTATCCGGTACGCGACAAATGGAAAAATAATGCGCAGAGCCTGGAAGCTATCTCTACTCATCTTGAAGGCTCAATACATATAGCCCGTGGCATTCAGCTGGGTGTAGGATTTCAGTTTTACCGATTGACATCACTATTAGACTATACACGAATCACCACAGAAAGAATCACAGGAGAAGGAACAACCAGTATCGTCGTGGATGAACAAGGCCATGAACAATCCATCACCGGGACGCAAGGCATCACAAGAGAAACACATATTCATTCCAAACGATATACCTATCATACAAGGGTAGATATGGAAAGCTCTCTTAAATTCCGTCTCTATCACTATAAAGGACTCCATATCAATGGATGGCTGAAAGGAGGGATCAATCTATTCTATTCTGCCAAAGGTGCAGCATTTGATGAAAACGATTCCGTATTCTCATTTACAGCCTCAGACAATCCGTACACGCTTTCTTCGCCATTCACTTTTGGAGCCGGACTCGAAGCTGAATACAGGTTGAACAAACACCTAAAATTGATGAGCAGGTTATCGTATGATCAATTCAGTTTCAATCATAAACTTTTTGATGATCAACTACTTTTCAAACATTCTATATACAGTCTCGGACTGGGCATAGGATACGTCTTTTAATTTAATCACACATTCATGATCTGTTTCTCTATCCATATTGGCGCGCGACGATATTGAACAAGAGAAACCCACATATTCCTCACACAACACAAACCACAAAAAATGAAAATAATCCATATACTTTTATTCTGGTGTATTTTGTTTTTAACACTCAATACACATCTGGCATCGGGCCAGCAGTGCGCGGGCGTCATTTCAGTCTCGCTTGATCCCGATGGAACTTATACTGTTTTTCCGGAAGACATCCTGGACCCGGGAG
>JBATMM010000288.1:0-2146 GCA_049289835.1 Saprospiraceae bacterium
CCATTGTCAAAAATGAAAGATGAGTGGTAGTAATAATTTTTTTCTTCATTGCCCGGTGCAAGAAGTAATGCAAGACTATCGGCCGGAAGAAAAATATCAATGCGTGCGACGACATCGTCTTTATAAATGGGGGCCAGGTCCGGGAAAAGATTTTGAGCATGTAAACTGAAAAACGTGAAAAAACAAAAGATGAGTTGAGAGAAAGATAGGAATGCGGAATTTGTGTTTCTGAACTGTACCATGATGAAGAATGTGCAGGTGAAGATATTGAAAAAGAAGGAGAGCAAAGGCAATTAAAATTCGTACAAATTTGGTAGTCGACTACCAAATTTGTACTAAATCGATTTCTAGTATGTATAATTATTTGATGGGGAAATGATGAACGAGCTCCTGCGCACATCAATTGCTGCATTTATTTTACATGCTTTCTTTTTCCAATAATATCTCCTCTCCAGTCTTTTCAATGACGTCAATAAAAGGATCAAAATTTTCAGCCGTAGCACCACTGGGATACATCTTCAAATCTACTCCCCTGAATTTACGTAATACAGGCCTAATTTTTTCAAGATCTATAAGCCCTTCACCTGAAAATCCACTATTCCAAACTGCGATATCCACATCACTATATTGATGAACACCACCTTTAGCATAAGAACCAAACAAAATCATCCTGTCCGGTTTATATCCAAGGTGACTCAATTCCTCGTAAACTCCTATGATCACCTCTGCTAAAGTCTTTCGAGTAAGCATATTTTAATCTTTTGGAGTTTTTCAAATTGTTGCAAAGTATATTCCTTAGTAGCCAATTTTTGTAGTGTGAATCGATAATCAGGATAACGACCTTCAAGATTCCAGCGATTGATTGTATCCAGAAAATCAATCAAATCCGGAGTCAATTCAAAATCAGTTTGTGAATAAATTGATTGAAGATCATGTATGCGGGGTGCATTGTTGTCAATATTGTCAAGAATCCAATTTGCTTTTAACCACTTCTCAACGGCTAAGCAGAACATAAATAATGCTTCCACATTTTTCCTGCCCTCCAGGAGATAGACACCGGCATCCCAACTGTCTTGCCCGGTTTTGGTCCAATAGTTAATATGATCTTGTTTTGTCAACATGAGGGAATAAAATTACGGAGATTTAACCAAATGGATTTGACAAAGCAATGACACCAGGAGAGCAAATAGAAAATGGAGTAAAAACGCAAAACTCGAAGAATTTGTAAACATTTACACCAAATTCGTACCTCAATGAGAATCGTAGTTCATCCGGATAACACTACGATGGGACTGATCTTTTTCTTTGATCAGATATTCCGTTTTAGTCTAACATTCCTTTAAGTTCCTGCATATAGGGATCGCCGATACTCAAGGGTCTGGCATAGCCTTCTAATATGAGCGTATCGTCTTCATGATTAATATATTGCATTTTATGTATGTTGGCAGCATTGAATCTATTGATACGCCTGATGTAATCGGGTAATAAATTCATCAAGACATTCAACGTTTTTCGCACAGTCACCTGACGACCATCAGCCATCACAATTGTGGTTTGCCCTTCACCTGCGACTTCGAGGAACAGGATATCTGATATCTGGAATCGATGTGTCATTTGATTGGAACGGATGTACAACACTTCTTTTGTTTCATTCAGTGAAATTGAATTCTCCGGTTCTTCAGTTGTAGATTGATTCAGGCGAGCAATTATAGCTGCACGGATTTCAGGTAATATCTCAGCCCAATAAGACCATACTGGTTTTTTGAGGATCTTGACTAATTGCTGTCCCCAATCATTGACGGCCTGCTGTGCCAATTCAAAATCTTCGTGGCCTGTAATGATGATGAATGGAGGAATGGGTATTTGATTATCCTTCAATCTTTTCAGTAAATGAAAAGCTGTGCCTCCAAATATTTTTATGTCTAATAATAATGCATCTGGTTTGCTTTCCAGAATTCCTTCAAAACCACCTTCTACGGAATCGGATGCACCACAAACAATACATCCTGCAGATTCATTAATCGTTTGTTCCAGAGCGACCCTGAAATCCGGCATGTCTTCAAGAATGTAAAATCGTATTGTTTTCATGATTTTGGTATTCAAAATGTTTTGGAATAAGAATGTGAACCCTCGTTCCGACTTTAAG